>WRLJ01000008.1 GCA_009777685.1 Oscillospiraceae bacterium
CGGTAAACAGTAGTGCCTTCCCGCAAACAAAACCCCCGTATTACCCGCGAGAGGGGCTGGGGGACTGCCAAGTCCCCCAGTGGGGGGTCCGGGGGAGACCTCCCCCGGGAATGCCTGAACACTACCCAAACCAACAGCCGGACGGGCAAACGGTGAAAACCCGTTCCCCGAAGTTTGCAGATAACCCTGCAGGACGCCGAGGTCTGCGTCCCTTACGGTGTGTGCGGTGGGGCAAACACGGCGCGATGTGGGCATCGCGCCCTACGGTGTGTGCGGTGGGGTAAACGCGGCGCGATGCCCGTTCCGCTCCCCCGTCAAAGATTTTCAGCGCCGTCGATTCCCTGCTTGGCCAAATCCTTCTCCGCCTTGCGTTCCCTGGCTCTCTGGCGAATCAGACGCATTTTTTTCCGGTATTTCAGCGGCGTGGTTTCCGTGTACTTGCGAAACATCCGCTCAAAATGCGTCACCGTGCCGTAGCCGAGCAAGGCGGCGATTTGCGCGACGCTCACATCGCTGTTTTCCAGCAGCTCCTGCGCGTGCTTCACGCGGCGCATGTGGATGTATTCATAGACGGTAAAGCCCGTAACCTCCTTGAAGATACGGCAAAGGTAGCTCTTGCTGACGTAAAACCGCCGGCAAATCTCGTCCAGCGACAGGGACTGGTTGTAATGCTCCGAGATATACTCCGTGACGCCGTGGACCTGGATATGCTTGGTCGTGCGGGACAGCGACGCGCCCGGCCCCGCGCGGCCGCCGGCCTTCAGCCGGGCGACGAACAGCAGCAGCTCCGCGATTTTCATCATCACAAGGTTTTGGTGGTACGCCTTCTGCCCCCTGCACTCGTCCGCAATCGCGCCCAGCAGCCCCTCGACGGTCCGCTGCCCGTCCGCGTCCAGCGTCCACACGCCCGCGTGTTCCGCGAAAAAGCCGCCCGGCTTGAGGCCGCAAAACTCGGACAGGCAGCTGGAAAACGGCTCCTCGGCCAGTTCAATCAAAAAGCGGTCGTGCGCCGCCTTGCCGGACGCGCTCGTCCTGTGTATCTGCATGGCGTCAACCAGCACAAGGCTGCCCTTGTTGATGGGATACGTCTTGTTCTCAATAAAATAATAGCGCGCGCCGTCGAGCAGGTAATAAATCTCATACTCCGGGTGGAAGTGCATCGACGGCATGGAAAACTCGTTGTCCCGGATGATCCGGTCCACGAACACGCCGTCCAGGACGCTCTCAAAAATGACCCGGTTCATACACGCGCCCCTTTACGGCATCCGCTTGATCGACTTGGTCGGGCATTTGCCCGCGCAGATCAGGCACAGCGTACATTTCTCATAGTCAATCCGGGCCAGGTTGTCCTCGACCGTGACGGCCCCCGCGGGGCAGTCCTTCTGGCATATCCTGCACCCGATGCAGCCGGCGCGGCAGTTGGCCCGCACCAGCAGTCCCGTATCCTTGGAGTTGCACAGGACGCGGACCCGGCTCTGGACGGGGACAAGCTCGATCAGATGCTTCGGGCAGACCTCGATGCACTTCCCGCAGGCGGTGCATTTTTTCACATCAACCTCGGCAATGCTGTCCTTAATGAGAATCGCGTCAAACGGGCAGGCGTTTTTACAGCTTTCCAGGCCTATACAGCTGTACGCGCACGATTTGTTGCCGCCGGTAGCCAGCTGAGACGCGGCCACGCAGCTCTTGGGCCCGTCATAGACATAATTTCTCTTTACGCAGTCCTCTTTCCCGTTGCATTTGATAAAGGCGGCCTTCCGGGCCGTCACGCACGGGTCGATACCCATAATCCTCGCAATTTCCAGGGCCGCCGCGGAACCGCCGGGAGGACAGCCCTCATACCCCGCCTTCTTCCGGACGACGGCCTCGGCAAAGACGGAGCAGCCGGGAAAGCCGCAGGCGCCGCAATTGATTCCGGGCAGGATGTTCTTAATCTGTTCCTCCCGGACGTCGGCCTTAAAGGCAAATTTTTTCGCCGAAAATCCCAGCAGCGCGCCGAACAGAAGCGACAGCCCGCCTATGCTGAGAATCGGCAGCAGTATTTCTCTGAGCATGATCGTACCTCTCTTTTATATCAAGCCCCGAAATCCCATAAACGCGATGCTCATCAGCCCGGCCGCGAACAGGGCGAGCGGGAATCCCCGGAAAATCGGGGGGACGTCGGGATGGTTGTCGTATTTTTCACGGACGGCCGTCAGCAAAATCAGCGCGAGCAGAAAGCCGGCGCCGGCGCTGACGCTGTTGACGATCGTCTCAAGGAGCGTGTAGTCGTTGCCGATGTTAATCAGCGTCACGCCGAAAATCACGCAGTTCGTCGTGATCATGGGCAGGTAGACGCCCAGCGCCGCGTACAGCGCGCGGAACGTCTTTTTCATATACACCTCCACAAACTGCACGACGGAGGCGATGATCAGGATAAACGCGACCGTCTGGAGGTACGCCATGCCCAGCGGTATCAAGACAAAATGATAAAACAGATGCGTTATGGCAGAGGCAAAGGTCATGACGAACAGCACGGACAGCCCCATGCCGAGCGCGGTGTTCATTCGTTTGGACACTCCGAAAAAGGGGCACATCCCCAGAAACTGCGTCAGGACATAGTTGTTAATCAGCGCGGCCCCGACGGCAATCAAAAACAGGTTCACCGCCGGGAGCCCCCTCTCCGCGTACCGATATAATTTTTCACCATAATGACGGTCCCGAGGGTAAAGAACGCCCCCGGCGCTAAAATCATAATCAGCATGTGCGAGGACGGGTCCGTCAGCAGCTCAAAGCCGAACACCGAGCCGCTGCCCAGAAACTCGCGGATCACGCCGACGATCAACAGGCCCAGGGTAAAGCCCAGACCCATGCCGAGCGCGTCGGCGGCGGAGGGGAGAACCGTATTCTTCGAGGCGAACGACTCCAGGCGGGAGAACACGATGCAGTTGACGACAATCAGCGGAATGAAGATCCCCAGCATCTCATTGATCGACGGCGGCAAATACGCCTCCATCAAAAGCTGAACAATCGTGACAAAGCCCGCGACAATCAGCACGAAGGCCGCGATTCGTATTTCGTTGGGGATCAGCTTGCGCAGCAGCGAAACCACGACGCACGCGCAAACCAGTACGGCGGTCGTGGAAAGCCCCAGAGTCACCGCGTTGACCGCCGAGGTCGTGACGGCCAGCAGCGGGCAGAGGGCGACCAGCTGTACAAAGACAGGGTTTTCATGGATGATTCCGTTCCGGATCAGCTTGGCGTACTTCAATCCCGGCCACCTCCGTTAGGCCGCGTCTCCGGATGATAGCCGCCGTACCATTCCACCGCCTCGTTGACCGCGCCGGCAATGGCCTGCGTCGTGACGGTCGCGCCCGTGATCGCGTCAATCTCATCCTCGCCGGAGGCGCCCTTGACGACCCTCAGCGGAATGAGCTTCCTGCCGTCGAATTGACGGTAAAAGCTCTCCTTGACGGCAAGCGCGCCAAGCCCCGGCGTCTCGCTGTGCTTCAGGACGCGCATACCGGCGACCGTGCCGTCGACGGACGACAGCCCGACCATCAGGTCGATCTGTCCCGAATAGCCCGCGGGAGACAGCTCCAGCAAATAGCCGACCGGACCGTCCCCGTTAAAGGCCTCATAGACCCTGACAATGCTTCCGGACGGCTCGACGACCAGCTCCTCAAAGACGTCCGCGCCGGTCAAAATCTCCTGTTTGATTCTTTCCCGCGTCCTCTTGAGCTGATTTTCAATCGGCTCAAGGGTGAGCGCGTGTACCAGGCCGAGCAGCGCCGTCATGACCGCCGCCGCCGCAAACAGGGCCAGCGCGGGCTTGATCATGTGTTTCACGCCGCTCTCCTCCTTTTTCCGTAAACGCGCGGTCTGATATACTGGTCGATCAGCGGGACGGCGAGGTTCATGATGAGAATCGCGTAGCTGACTCCCTCCGGATACCCGCTGTAAAACCGGATGATGACGGTCAAAAACCCGCAGCCGACGCCCATGAGAATCTTGCCGCCGGGCGTGATGGGCGAGGTGGCGTAATCCGTGGCCATAAAGAACGCCCCGAGCAGCAGACCGCCCGACAGAACCTCAAACAGCACGTCCCCCGAGAAAAAGCTCCCGCGCCCGAGGAGGAACGCGAACAGCGCAAAGCTGCCGATGTAAAACACGGGAATCCGCCAGTTGACGACCTTGCGGGCAATCAGGTACAGTCCGCCGAGGATCAGGACGGCCGCGCTCGTCTCCCCGATGCACCCTCCCTCTTTCCAGAACAGGAGCGCCCAGTAGTCGGACACCTGCGGGACAAACCCCGATTCCCCCTTGAGGCGGGCCAGATACGTCGCGCCCGCCACGGCGTCGGGCGCCGCCCACTGCGTCATGTGCGCGGGGAACGACGCCAGCAGAAAGGCCCGGGCCGCCAGGGCCGGATTGACAAAATTGTTGCCCAGGCCGCCGAAGAGCTGCTTGACCGCGACGATGGCAAAGGCGCTTCCAATGACAGGAATCCACAGCGGAACGTCCGGCGGCAGGTTGAAGGCCAGCAGCAGGCCCGTGATCACGGCGCTGAGGTCGCCCACCGTGACTTCCCTTCCGTTGATCTTTTGAAATACACCCTCGGCGAACACCGCGGACAACACCGAAACCGCCGTCACATAAAACGCCTTCAGCCCATAGCAGTAGATACTGTACACAAAAGCGGGCGCCAGCGCGAAAAGCACATCGCGCATACGCCTGACGATGGTATCCGTGCCGTAGATATGGGGCGGCACGACACGGTCAGCATTTGGTTTCCCACGGCATGACCCTTCCTTTATCTTCCGCGCTTGGCAAGCTCGACCCTTCTGACCGTGCGGATCGCCTGCGAGAGCCGTCTTTTGGACGGGCACACATAGGAGCAGCTTCCGCATTCGATGCATTCAAGGCCGTTATGCCGTACAAACATCTCCCCGTTTTCCCGCAAGATATCCGTGTTCAGCTCCGTCGGAATCAGGCCCGAGGGGCAATGCTCCACGCACTGGCCGCAGCGGATGCAGTTTTTCTCCGGCGGGATATACGCCTCCTCCTCCGTGAGGAACAGCACGCCCGACGTCGTTTTGACAATGGGGACGTCGATATCAAAAATAGCCGTCCCCATCAGGGGCCCGCCCACAACGACCTTCGCCGGGGCGCAAATCAAGCCCCCGGCCATCTCCACCAGATCGTTCAGCTTCATGCCGAGACGCACCTTGTAGTTGCCGGGGCTGCGCACCGCGCCGCCCGTCAGCGTGACGACCCGGCGCATCAGGGGCCGCCCTCTGAAAAACGCGCGGTGTATCGCAATCACGGTATCGACATTGTTGACGATACAGCCGACGTCGTTCGGAAGCCCGCCCGACGGCACCTCTCTCCCGGTAATCGCGCTGATCAGCTGTTTTTCGGCGCCTTGCGGGTACTTGGTTTCCATGACCGCCACATCAATGCCCGGGAGGTCCGCGCAGTGCTTCCGCACCGCCTCGATCGCCTCGGGCTTGTTGTCCTCAATGGCGATGACGCCCCTCGCGCCCGGGACCACCTTCAGGATGATCTGCAGGCCGAGTACAATCCGGTCGGCCTCCTCAATCATGACCCTGTTGTCGGTCGTGAGGTAAGGCTCGCACTCGCAGCCGTTGACGATGACTGTGTCGATTTTTTTCTCCGGCGGAGGCGAGAGCTTAACATGGGTCGGAAACCCCGCGCCGCCCAGCCCCACGATCCCGGCCTCGCGGATGATCGCCAGAATCTCTTCCCTCGAATGCGCCTCAAAGCTGTCGCGCGGCCGGATGCTCTCATGCTCGGTAAGCTTTCCGTCGTTCTCGATGATGACGGAGCTGACGATCGTGCCGACCACGGTCAGATGCGGGCGGATGTCCTTGACGACGCCTGACACGCTGCTGTGGATCGGGGCGCACACAAACTCCTCGCTGTCGCCGATCTTCTCCCCCAGCAGTACCTTCTGCCCCTTCTCGACCAGCGGCCGGCAGGGCTTGCCCAGATGCTGGAGCAAGGGGTATATCATTTCACTGCCCGTTCCGGGCAGAAGCAGGTCAATGGGGACGTTTTCGGTATACTGTTTCTGCTCGTTGGGGTGGATGCCCCGTTTGAAGGTAAAGGCCATGGCGTGACTCCCGTTTCCCCCGTGACGGCATTTTTTGTGGAACTGAGTGGGCTATACTGTTATTTTACCACATCGGGAGAAAAAGTCAAATCCATTCAAAATTCAACCTTTCCTCCGGGCGCGCGTTTCGCGTCCGCTCTGAGCAGCGCTCCGGTCGGGCAGATATCGGCGCAGCGGCCGCAGGAGGCGCATTCCTCCCGGTCGCCGGCGGGGCTGACGACCGTGTCAAACCCGCGCCCGACAAAGCCGAGCACTCCGGCCCCGACCGTTTCCTCGCAAAGCCGGACGCACAGGCCGCACAGAACGCACTTGTCGGGCGCGCGGCGTATCTCGGGGATGTCGTCCTCGACGGCGCGGCGGTGCATTCTGCCCTTGTATTTTTCCGGCTGTACCGCGTATTGATTGGCATACCGGATCAGCCGGCATTCAAAATAGTCCAGACAGCCGCATTCCAGACAGCGGGACGCCTCCCGCGCCGCGCTCTCCCCGCTGAAGCCGCCGTGAACCTCCAGAAAATCCTTCCGGCGTTCCTCCGCACCGCGGCGGGGCCTGTGAACTCTGGCCCGCTTTTCCCGCCCGGCGTAGTCCTCCGCGCCCGGCTCCGTCTTCACCCAATAGGGCGTCCGGTCCTCCGGAGCTTCGCCGCGCAGATAGCGGCCGGCCGCTTCGGCGGCGCGCCGGGCCTCTCCGATGGCGGTAATGGCGATATCCGCCCCCTGATTGGCGGCGTCTCCGACCGCGAACACGCCGTCCAGATTCGTGCGGAAGGTATGCTCGTCGGCGATGAGGGTACCGCGTTTGGACCGGCGGATATCCTCAAACCCGGCGGTATCCGGCCGCTGGCCGATGGCGACGATGACCGTGTCGACCTCGAGAATTTCCTCCCGGCCCGGCAGAGGCACGGGGCTTCGGCGGCCTGAGGCGTCTGGCTCTCCCAGCTCCATGACCTGGAGCCGGACGGCTTTTACGGTTCCGTTATCGCCGAGGATTTCCAGGGGGCTCACCAGATTTTTGAAGACGACCCCTTCTTCTTCGGCTTCGGCGATTTCTATGGCCTCGGCGGGCATTTCATTTTGGGTGCGGCGGTAGAGATTCCAGACCTCCGCGCCCAGCCGCACGGCGGTTCGGCCGGCGTCCATCGCCGTGTTGCCGCCGCCCACGACGGCCACCTTGCGCCCGCTGAGGGCAAACCCGGCCGCGTCCCGCAAAAAGTCGATCCCCCCCAAAACGCCGCTCAGGTCTTCGCCGGGACAGCCCAGCGGTATACTGGTCCAGGCCCCGACGGCGACGACGACGGCGTCATAGGTAGCGCGCAGATGCTCCAGCGTGACCTCGCGCCCGACCTTCACGTTGTTGCGGAAGGTTACGCCCATGCGCTCAATCCTGTCGATTTCCTCTTGCAAAACCGCCTTGGGCAGACGGTATTCCGGAATCCCATAGCGCAGCATCCCGCCCATGCGCGGCATGGCGTCGTACACGGTGACGGCGTGCCCCTGCAATCGCAGAAAATAGGCCGCTGTCAGCCCGCCGGGACCGCCGCCGACGACGGCGGCGCTTTGGCCGGTGGGGGGAGCGGTCTCCGGCTCCGCGGGGGCCTGTCGCAAAGCCAGATCGCCGGCGAATTGCTTCAGCGCCGCCACAGAGACCGGCTCCTCCACCCAGCGGCGGCGGCAGGCGTCCTCGCAGGGGTGGGGGCAGACCCGCCCGATGGAGGCGGGCAGGGGAACCTTTTCCATAATCAGCCTATAGGCTTCCTCATACTGCCCATTGGCGATCAAGCCCACATATCCCTGACAGTCGGTTTGCGCCGGGCAGGCCAGGGTGCAGGGGGGCGCGCAGTCGCCGGTGTGATCGCTCAGCAAAAGCTCCAGCGCCGTTTTGCGGTTTTGGCGGACGCGCCCGGTGTCCGTATGGATGACCATACCGTCCGCCGCCATGGTGGAGCAGGCGCGCAGCAGCCTCGGGCTGCCCTCGGCCTCCACCGCGCACAGCCCGCAGGCGCCGTATATCTCCACCCGCTCGTCGTGGCAGAGGGTGGGAATGTCAACGCCGTGGGCGCGGGCGATCTCCAGGATGGTCTGGCCCTCCGCGCCGGCGACGGCCACGCCGTTTAGGGTGAGTTTGATCTCGTTCATCCCCCTAGTTCACCTCCACGGCGTCAAAGCGGCACACGTCCGCGCATTTCCCGCACTTGACGCACTTGCTCATGTCGATCTCGTGCGGCTTCCGCACCTGGCCGGTAATCGCCCGGCCCGGGCACTGCCGCGCGCACAGGGTACAGCCGGTGCATTTCTCCCCGTCAATCGCGTATGTCAGCAACGGCTTGCACTGGCGCGCCGTACACCGCTTATGGCGGATATGGTCCTCATATTCATGCCGGAAGTAGCGCAGTGTGGTCAGCACGGGATTGGGGGCCGTCATGCCCAGCTGGCACAGGGAGCCGTCCCGGATCTGGCCGGCCAGCTCCTCCAGCAGTTCAATGTCCCCTTCGCGGCCCTCTCCGGCGCAGACGCGCTCCAAAATCTCCA
Source organism: Oscillospiraceae bacterium (assembly GCA_009777685.1). Taxonomy (GTDB): domain Bacteria; phylum Bacillota; class Clostridia; order Oscillospirales; family UBA929; genus WRLJ01. The sequence goes on from WRLJ01000008.1 coordinate 8,644, forward strand.
GCATCCGGCGGGTTCCGATGCGGCAGTGGGGGCACTTCCCGCAGCTCTCCTTGCAGGTGAAGTCCAGAAAGAAGCGGGCCATGTCCACCATACAGGTGCTTTCGTCCATGACCACCATACCGCCCGACCCCATGATCGCGCCGGTGGCGGCCAGGCTCCGGTAGTCGATCTGCGTATCCGCCAGGGCCTCCGGGATACAGCCGCCGGACGGGCCGCCCATCTGGACGGCCTTGAAGGCCTTGCCGTCCTTGATGCCGCCGCCCTCGCCGGACACGATCTCGCGGATGGTTTTGCCCATCGGCACCTCGATCAGGCCGCCCTTGGCAATTTTGCCCGTCAGCGCGAAGACCTTGGTGCCCTTGGAATGCTCCGTCCCCATCGCGGCAAAGGCCGCGCCGCCGTTCCGCAGAATCCAGGGCACGTTGGCGTAGGTTTCCACATTATTGATGTTGCTGGGCTTTCCCCGATACCCCTTTTGGGCGGGGAAGGGGGGCTTCAGCCGCGGCATCCCCCGTTCGCCCTCCAGAGAGGCGATCAGGGCCGTCTCCTCGCCGCACACAAACGCGCCCGCGCCCGCCTTGATGCGGATGTCAAAGCCAAAGCCGCTCCCGAACAGGGAATCGCCCAGCAGGCCCCTTTCCCGCGCTTGCTTCAGGGCGTGCTCCAGGCGGACGATCGCCAGCGGGTATTCCGCGCGCACATAGACGATGCCCTCGCCGGAGCCGACGGCATAGGCGGCGATCATCATGCCCTCGATGACCGCGTGGGGGTCTCCCTCAATCACGGCGCGGTCCATAAACGCGCCGGGGTCTCCCTCGTCGGCGTTGCAGATGATGTACTTCGGGCCGCCCGGCGACCTGCGCGCCGCGTCCCACTTAAACCAGGTGGGAAAGCCCGCGCCGCCGCGCCCGCTGAGCCCGGAGGTTTTGATTTCTTCAATCACCGCCTCCGGCGTAAGCGAGCGGACGCAGGTCTCAATGGCCGCGTAGCCCTCGCGGGCGATATACTCGTCAATACATTCGGGATCAATCACGCCGCAGTTTCGCAGGGCGATGCGCCGCTGGGAGTGCAAGAGGCGCACATCCTCCGGGCGGATGGCGTACCGCGCCGCGTCGTTTTCCTCGCCGCGGAGGCGTTTCAGGATTTCGTCGGCGGCCCCGGCGTCCACCTTGACAAACGTGAGGGTTTCCGCCCCGTCCTCGATATTGACGACCGGCTCCAGATAGCACATGCCGATACAGCCCGTCACCGCGACCGCGCAGTCTATTCCGGACTCCCGCAGGCCCGCCCGGAGCCGCTCCCATATTTCAGAAGCGCCGGCGGCGATGCCGCAGCTTCCCTTTCCCACCGTCACCCTCATCCGGACGTTTCCTCCCGCTCTATGTCTTTGAGAATCGCGGCGGCCTTGTCTTTGGTCAGCCCGCCGTAGGTCTTATCACCGATCATCATCACCGGCGAGAGGCTGCAGCAGCCCAGGCACGCCACGTTCGTATAGGTAAACAGCCCGTTTCCGGTGATTTCCCCTTCCTCCGCGCCCAGGGCGTCCCGGACCGCGCCCTCGATCTCCGCCGAGCCGTTCACATGACACGCGGTTCCCTGGCAGAGCAGGACCAAATGCTTGCCCGCCGGTTTCAGGCGGAACTGGGTATAGAAGGTGACGACGCCCATGACCTTGGCCGGCTTTACGCCGACGCGGCGGGCTATGTAGGTCAGCAGCTCCTCGGGGAGATAGCCGTATATGTCCTGAGCCTTTTGAAGAATGGCGATCAGGCCGCCCTTCGCCTCAGAATCCTTATATTCCGCCAGATAAGGCTCCAGCAAGGCCGTGTCAAGCGCCGGTCCGGACAGCTCCCGCCGTTCCGCGCAGCCGCATCCCATAATCATACGCCTCCCCGTTTTTATCCAGATCATTTCGGCATGGATCTGTTTATTTATATGCCATGCGGGCGTGAAAGTCAATGAGAAAATATTCCCGCGCAAGGACCGGTCGCCATGCCGCGGGCCGGCGCGGCGGCCGGTCCTTGCGGGTTTCACTTCCGGGCGGCGCGGGAAAGGAGCAGGCCGATGGCCGCGGCCCCAAGCGATATCAACGCCATATACATCCCCCGGCCGAAGCCGCCGCCGGTTTTCGGGTTTTCAATCCCGCTGCCGTCCGTTCCCGAAGGCTCCTCTGGGGTACCGGACGCTTTCACCCTGCCCTCCGCTTCCGCGGCGATAACCGGCCCGGACTCCAGATACGCGGCAAACGCCTCCGCGTCGCCGCCGTAATACACCAGACCCGCGCCTTTGTCAAACATACTGTATCCGTCGCCGCCCGCCGCCAAAAACTCGATGGTCGCCACGGTATAGATTTTCTCCCGGTCCAACGCGCTTCCGTCCGCCAGCGCGGCCCTTGTCACCCGGTTCAACGGCTCGGCGTCCGGGTCAAATTCCACGGACAGCCCCGAAACCTGTATATACTGCCCCGCCGGCTCGGGATACAGGCTGACGCCGTGCTCCAGCGCCTCCAGTATGTCCGCGCCGCTCAGCCGGACCGTGACAAGCAGATTGGAAAACGGCAGGGTAGTCAGGACATGCCCCATCGTGATCTCCCCTGCCGGTATGCCCGCGCGGATATTGCCGCCGGTCAGCACCGCGATGTCCGCGCCGGTGGCATGGCGCATGGAATCGGTAATCAGGTTGGCGAGATTGGTCTCGCCCGCCCGCACCTCGGCGCGTTCGCCGTGCAAGGGGACGGGCGTATATCCCGCCGCCTGACCGGCGATGTCCTCCACGGACTTGTCCAGTTCGGCGATGAGGGCCAGGATGCCTTCGTCCGCGCGCCGGTCTCCGCCCGTCTCGATCAGACGCGCCGTTTTGGAGATCACGCCGCCGTCAATGACCAGCTCCACAACGCCGATGTGCCGCCCGTACTCGCCCGCCTGCGCGATCAGCGTGTCATGGATCATTGTGCCGTTCTCCAGCAGGCTGTGGCTGTGACCGTCGATCACCACATCCACGCCGGGAATCGCCAGCGCGCCGCTTCTGTGTTCCGGCCGGGAGCTTTGGGCGTCGCCCAGATGCGCCAGCGCGATGACGACGTCGCAGTCCTCGGCCCGCAAGACCTCCACCATCGCGGCGGCGGTCCGCGCGGGGTCCTCAAAGGTCAGGCCCGCCACCACACGCGGGTCGGAGGCCGACACCGTTTCAGGCGTGACAATGCCGAACACGCCGGCTCTGAGTCCGTCCAGGTCAAACACCGCATACGCCTGGAACACAGGCTTTCCGTCCTGTTTCACATTGGCGGCCAGCAGCGGGAAGTCCATCCGTCCGGCCAGCTCCCGCAGCCGGTCCACGCCGTAGGTATACTCGTGATTGCCAGTGACCATCGCGCTGTACCCGACCGCGTTCATCAGGTCCACCATAGACGCGCCCCGTGTCAGGTTGGCCGCGATCTGCCCGTCCAGAGCGTCGCCCGCGTCCAGAATCAGGACGCGGCCCGGGGTTTCTTGGGCGAGCTGGGCGATGAACGGGTCCGCGTCCATGCGTCCGTGCCGGTCGTTGACGTGGATCACCGTGAGCGTAACCGGCTCGCCGGGCGCGGCGGACACGCCGGCCGGCAGCAGGGACGCGGACAGCAAGACGGCCAGCAGGCAAAGCGCCGCGCCTTGAATCCAGCTTTTTTTCATCGCGAAGACCTCCTCCGTTTACCGCCTCGGGATACCGGTCCGCTCTAAGGAATGCTCCCGTAAAGCCCTCCGCCCGCATTCCTGCCTATTGTAGCATACCGGCGCGCCCGCTTCAACCGCGTCCGGCAAAAAAACACCAAGCCCGCGCGGTCACCGCGCGGGCTTGACGGATGGGCCGGTTTGAACCAGAAACGGTTACAAGCGTTTCGCCAGAAAAATATCCGGCTTGCCGGTACCGTTGGCGTCGGGCATAACGCCGATAATTTTGAAGCCGAGCTTCATATAGAACGACGCTTGATGCGTTCCCGCTTCAAACTCGCGCAAACGGCGCGGCAGGTCGTCGTACAAGTCGGCGTTCGCAAGCGATGTTTCGCCGCCCGGTCTTTCATCGTCGGCGCCCAGGTAAAGGGTCAGACCGCCGCGTTTTCCCGCTTCTTTTTCAAGCGCCCGAACCAGCATTGTTCCTATGCCCTTGCGCTGTTGGTCGCGCCGCACTACGAGCGGGTGAAGCTCATACACCCGGCCGCTGTATGACGGCAGCATCCCTATCCAGCCGAGGACTTCTTCCTCTTCGACGGCGGCAAGGAAAAGCGCCTCGCCGTCACCGTCGCGCTCAAGGTTATCCACGCGGTCAGTTACCTCTTCAAACGCATCGGCAAGCGTCGCCCAGCCGAGCGGCAGCTCATCGGTCAGCATTTGCGCCGCCTGTGTTCGCTGTGTTGGGTTCAGGGTTTGCATATTGACGATTTTCATTTCGATTCCTCCATAAATTTCGGGATTGAATCCATACTCGCGCAGAAACATTTATGGAGGTCCTCGTGCTTTCGCTTAACAGGGATAACGGATGTAATACATCAGCCGGCTCTCTCCTCCCGTTTTTAGACAGTATGACATACCCGCCGCGTTTTTACAAGAGCTTTCCGCTTTTGGGGCGCGGGCCGGCCGGTACAATGTAAAATCTAAAACATGACATCTATGTAGGGACGCCATACATGGCGTCCGCGGGCGGCCGGGACGGCCGCCCCTGCAATCGGCGTAACCCTTTAGAGGTTACGGCGTACCAGGGCCGTGATCCGGTTGGTCCGCCGTCATGGGCCTATCTCCCCTGCCGCGTAAACTGCTCCCGCATCAGCAGCACCCATCCCAGATTCTTCGCGCCCAGGTTGCGCGTTTTTTTCAGGTCGTCTATCGAGATGGCGCACAGCTCGCCCATCGTTTCGATCCCCCTGCGGCGCAGGGCGTTGATGGCGCGGCTGACGGCGAAGGCCTTAAACGGCGGAGGGGCGTTTTGGGTGAAATACGCCCCGATTCCGATATCCTGAGCTATGGTTACCCCTCCCCCTTAGCGGAACCCGCCCTTGGAGCGGCTCCGCGGTACACTATCGGACCCGGATCATGTCGGCGAAGACCTGGCCCATGTAGCCGTCGTGAAATACGGCGTCCAGCGCCGCGGCGATGTGATTGGCGGGCGGTATCCCCTCAAGCCGCATATTCCACCGCAGCAGCGCGGCGATCGTCACGATGCCGTCTATGACAAAGCAGACCGCGAGAACCGTCGTCAGCGGCTTATAGACCCGTTCCGGGATTTTGCCGATCAGCTTTTCGATCAGCGGCAGCAGCGCCGTGTACCAAAGGACAGCCAGCAGGCCCCAGAACAGGGTGTGCAGCGGGTTGACGCGCCCGTTGATGTTGAACGGGAGGCGGGTGTAGTTCCACGACACCGTCCCGAGGACCAGCTCCTGGAGAATCGAGCCGGCAAACTCCACGGCGGAGCCGGCCAGGGCCCCGAAGAAAAACATGTGGAAGACGGTTTTCTTGATTCTCACAAAATACAGGACCAGCGCGCCGATGCCGTAAATGACCAAAAACGGGCTGAGGACCAGGCTGGATCGGTACTCAAAGCCGCCGGTCCGGATGAAGCACCACAGAATCTCCGCCGCGGCCCCGATGGCGGAGCCGATCAGAAAGACCCAGAAGGTTTTGCGCGCGTCAAAGCGGACGCCCTTGGCCGCGCCGTCCTCCGGGGGTTTCTTCTGTTCCACCGTCAGGGTGTCTGTCTCGTGCTTCATATCGGTCCTCTTGCGGCAAACGGCCTGTGTCTGCCCGGTGATAGATGTTGCAGCTCCATGCTGTAAGGATGGGACGCACCGCACCCTCCTTCATTTTACACAAAGATTCATATTTTTGCAAGCTCCAACATCAACGGCAAGCAATAGGCGCAGTCTTACGCTGCGCCTATCCGTTGCGGGGGAACCTTCCCTATGCGGTTTACTGGAGCTCCGATCCGTCCGCCGCCTTCAGCTTCCCGGTGGCGATTTGGAAGATGTCGTAGATCCAGAGGACGCCGAGGCCGCCGCCCGTGAAGAGCTTGAGCGCTCCCATGCCGCGGTAACCCAGGTAAAAGCGGTCAATTCCGAGTTCACCGAGGAGGATAGCGAGGATCAGCGCGGTTGACTTCTTTTTCATAATGAATTCGCCTCCTAAAAAAATTGTCATAACGAAACAGCTCTGTATCGTCTGACTGTTGATTCAATTTTACAGGACTCCGCGCAATCGCGCAAGGCTTGCTCGTGTGCGCCAACCGTTCCGTTTCGCGCGCGCGAAATGGAACGGTTTCCTCTGCCGAAATTATTTTTTCACTTGTTTGCCGGGGCCGGGTATGGTAAAATGGAGGCGGAAAATAAACAAACGGCAGAGTTGGGATGAGATGTATGGCATTGCCGCTGAAAATAGCCATTTGCGAGGACATTCCGCAAGACGCCGCCCAGCTCAAGGAATGGATCGGCGCAAGCGGCGTCCCGGCTGAGGTCAGCCTCTTTGAGAGCGGAGAGGCGTTTCTGGCCGCCCGCCCGTCCCGCCGGTTCCATTTGGTGTTCATGGACATCTATCTGAACGGCATGAGCGGCGTGGAGACGGCGCGCGCCCTGCGCGAGACCGATAAGCGCTGCCAAATCGTGTTCATCACGACCAGCGCCGCCCACGCGCTGGAGAGCTACGGCGTGGACGCGATGCAATATCTGGTCAAGCCCGGCGGCATCGGGCCGGAGGTGATCGCGGCCCTGCTGGGCCGGGTGGAGCGCCTGCGGGAAAAGATTGCCGCCGAGGTGTGCCCGGTGGTGTCCGGCGGGCGGCGGCGCGATATCCCCCTGGGAGACATCCTGTTTGCGGAGGTCTATGACAAGCAGTGCCACATCCATGTGCTGGGCGAGGCGGGGCGCGAGACCGTGGTCGCCCTTATGCGCCTTGACGAGCTGGCCGCCCTGCTGCCGCCGCCGCGCTTTCTGCGCTGCCACCGCTCCAACATCGTAAATTTAGAGCATGTCGTCCGCATCCGGGACGATTTTATCCTCAGCACGGGCGACTTGGTCTATGTCCGGCGCGGCGACCGGACCAAATGCGAAATCGCGCTGAACGAATGGCATCTGGCCAAGGCGGCCGGGGACATCGAATAGCGGAGGCATCGGGATGAAGCACAGAGTGTTCGCGTTTTTCATCGCTTGCTTGCTGGCCGCGCCGCTGGTGTGCGTTCCGGCCGGGGCGGTGTATGCCCTGCTGGGCGGCGGGGGCGGCAATCCGTACTGCCCGGACTGCAACTGTGCTTATGTGATCAGCGACTGTACCCCGGAGGAATGCGCGTGCCTGAACGGATGCGAGGATGAGGGGCATATCTGCGATCACGACCATTGCTGGTTTTGCCCCAACCCCGGCTCCGGCGGCGGGGGTTTAGGCGGAGGAGGTTTAGGCGGAGGAGGTTTAGGCGGAGGAGGAGGCAATCCCTTTACCGGTGATGATGATCCGTACTGCCCGGACTGCGACTGCGCCTATGAGATCAGTGACTGTACCCCGGAGGAATGCGCGTGCCTGGAGGGGTGCGGCGATGAGGACCATATCTGCGAACACGCCTATTGCTGGTTTTGCCGCGGCTCCGGCGGCGGATTAGGCGGCGGGGGTTTAGGCGGCGGGGGTAATCCCTTTGCCGGCGACGACCCGGAGGACGGCGGCGACATGCCGCTGATCATCTATTATTTTCAGTACGGGGACGACACCATCCTTGAGTATGTCTATCATAACGGACTTTCTTTTCCCGCCTTTTATCTGGAGGAGGGCGGAGACCCGCGTGATTTGCCGCTTCCCGCGTATACCAACGGGATCACGAACGTAGCGGACCCGGAACTGTACGCTATCCCGTGTCCCATTGCGTGGCGTATAGAAGAGCTTGATCCCGAAGCGGCCGGGACGCGGCAGCTGCTGTACGGCGATATTACCCCTTCTCCTATGTTCGGGGAATACACGCTGACCCTCGCCGAGACTTGCCCTGACTATGTGATTCTTCTCGTCATTGTCGGCGATGATCCGGCGCCGGAGCCCGGCCCGGAAATCCCGGACGACGGCTATGTCCCGCCGGACGACGGCGGGGTGTATCTGCTCGATCTCTACAGCCTGATGTCCAATTCCCTGACCACGGTCTGGAGCAGGCCGCTGGACGGCTCGGAGGAGCTTTGGGTATCGGTGGACGGCGGCCCGATGACGTGGGTGGAGGATGATCCGTCGCGGCCGCGGGTGGAGGATATCTATCACAGCTGGGGAATATATGACAGTCTGAGGATGACTCTGATGCTGTACTCGATGAGCCGATTGCGCCCCGGCAGCGTTTACGAGTTTGAGCTTCGCTTCGCCGGCGGCGTTTCGGCGGATACCCTGGTGGTGGAATACCAGGAGAGCCAGGATGGCGAAGCGGGCGGCTTTCAGGGCCGCCGCAACGTCATAGACCGCGGCGAGCAGTCCCCTCCGGCCGGAATGCTCCCGCCTGACCTGTCCCCGCCCGGCCCGGCGCCGTCCGCCCCCTCTCCGCCGTCTCCGCCGCCGCCATCCGTGCCCGCACCGCCGCCCACCCTGATCTCGCCCCCCGTTTCAACCCCTGTACAGGTCTCCGGGCCGGAACCGACGCCGGAACCAACACCGGAGCCGGCTCCCCAACCGACGCCTGAGCCGGCCCCTGAACCGACTCCCG
>WRLJ01000009.1 GCA_009777685.1 Oscillospiraceae bacterium
CGGACATCGCCAAAATGCCGCATCTGCTGGTGGCCGGCAGCACGGGCGCGGGCAAGAGCGTCTGCGTCAACGCGCTGATCGTCTCGCTGCTCTACAAGGCCTCGCCGGAGGAGCTGAAGCTGATCCTGATCGACCCGAAAAAGGTTGAGTTCCCGCCGTATAACGGCATCCCGCATCTGCTTGTGCCGGTCATCACCGACGCGGCGAAGGCGGCGGGCACGCTGGAATGGGCCGTTCTGGAAATGGAAAAGCGCTACGCGCTCCTGTCCGCGGGCGGCAAGCGCGATATCGAGGGCTACAACGCGGCCTGCCGCGACAATCCGGATCAGCCGCGCATGAACCGCATCGTGATCATCGTCGACGAGATGGCGGACCTGCTGATGGAGTCGAAGAAGGAAAAAAACACGGAGCATTTCATCGTGCGCATCGCGCAGAAGGCGCGCGCGTGCGGCATCCATCTCGTTTTGGCCACCCAGAGGCCCGACGCGAAGGTCATCACGGGCCTGATCAAAGCCAACGTGCCCAGCCGCATCGCGCTGAAGGTCGCCGGCGCGGTCAACAGCCGCATCGTGCTGGACCGTCCCGGCGCCGAAAGGCTGATCGGCCACGGCGACATGCTGTTTGCCCCGGCGGGGGTCGGAAACCCCGTGCGCATTCAGGGCTGTTACGTCGACGAGCGCGACATCCAGAAGATCGTGACGCACATCCGGAAGCACGCGGAGGCGTCCTATGCCGAGGATGTCATGGAGCAGATCGACCGCAACCAGATGCGCGCCGGGGGCATCCCCGCCGCGGACGATCCGGAGGCGGAGGAAGACCTTGACCCGATGCTCCCCGCCGCCATCGAGGTCATCCTCGATTCCGGGCAGGGCTCCGTTTCATTCCTCCAGCGGCGGCTGAAGCTCGGCTACGCCCGCGCGGCGCGGCTGATGGATTTGATGGAGCAGCGCGGCATCGTCGGCCCGTTTGAAGGCTCAAAGCCCCGCAAGGTGCTGGTCACGCGGGAGCAGTGGGACGCGATGGACGGCTGATGGCTGACGGTTGACGGACCGCGGGAAAATGTATGATGGTGTGGGGGACCGCGCATGGGCGGCAAAAAGAAAAAATCCAAAATTAAGCTGAAAAGCCTTGCCCCCTATATGATGGGCGCGGGCATAGGGCTTATAATCGGGCTGGCTATGGTGTTCTTCCGCGTCGGAGACCCCGCCGACGTAGCGGCGGACGCGGCGGACGCCTCCGCCCAAATGGCAATACTCGCGGGCGCGATAGCGGGGGCCTCCTTTTTTGCCGCCCTTTTGCTCCATATCATCGTACATGAGGCGGGGCATTTAATCTGCGGGCTTTTCAGCGGCTATCAATTCGTTTCTTTTACGGTGGCCGGGATGATGTTCGTCAAAGAGGACGGCAAGCTGAAAATCAAGCGCTTCGGCATAGCGGGTGCGGGCGGCCAATGCCTTATGTCGCTGCCCGCGCTTGAAAACAACACCTACCCCTTTGTGCTGTACAATCTCGGCGGCGGCCTGATGAACTTTTTGTTCAGCGGCATCGCGGCCGCTCTGTTCTTTGCCGTGAAGGACAGCTTTATATTCGCGGTTGAGGTGTTCGTACCCTTTGCCCTTATCGGCGTTATTTTGGGGGCTTCCAACCTGCTCCCCCTAAAAATGGGCGGACTCTCCACAGACGGGCGCAATATCCTTCTGATTAAGAAAAGCGAACAGACGCGCCGCGCCTTCTGGATTCTGCTGACCGTAAACGCGCAGATGTCCTTGGGCAGCCGGCTCAAAGACCTGCCCGCTGAATGGTTTGAATTCGCGGACGACTCTGACTTTAACGATTCGGTGCTGGGCAACATCGCCGCCATAGGCTTGGGCCGCCTGATGGACCTCCGCGACTTTGACGCGGCAAAGGCGCTGGCCCAAGCAATCTTGGACAAGGGAGTCAAGCTCATCGAGATGCTCAAAAACGAGGTTCGCTGTGAACTGCTGTTCTTTGAAATAATGGGTGAGCCTTGCCCCGAACGTCAGGCTCAAATAGAGTCGCTTTACACCCCGGAGCTGAAAAAATACATAAAAGCAAGCGGCACGCAGCTGTCCAAGCGCAGACTGACCTACGCCTATGAAAAGCTTGTCTCTCTCGACGCCCAAAAGGCTGCCAAGGCCCTCGAAGCCTTCAACAAAACCTGCCGCACATACCCTTTCACGGGCGACCGCGAAACCGAACGGGAATTGATGGCGCTGATTGACCGTACAGCCGCGCCGGATCAGGCCGCGCGGCGCGGCTGATGGAAAAGCCCCGCAAGGCCCGGTCACGCGGGACCAGCGGGACGCGATGGACACAAAAGAAAGGGGCCGCCGTTCCCGAGGCGCGCCCCTTTTTTATTGCGGCTTCTATGCGTCCGTTTCCGCCAAATACCGCACCCCGTAGCCCGGTAGCTTGATCAGCGCCTTTCCGGCCCCGGCCTCAAAGACCTCGCCGGAGAGCAGGTCGCGCAACGCGCCGCCGGACGGCAGAAGCATCTCCTGGTCCTCCCGGCCCCGGTTGAACAGGCAGGTCACATGGCCGCGTTTTCCGGCGGAGCGCCGGAAAGCCAAAATCTGCGGCATGGCCGGAAGATAGCGGATATCGCCGGATTGCAGGGCCTCCTGCGTATTGCGGCACTTCGCCAGCCGGGTATACCACTCCACCAGCCCCATGTTCTCGTGGCCCCACGGATAGCCGCGACGGTTGAACGGGTCCTCAAAGCCCTCCAGCCCCGCCTCGTCGCCGTAATAGACCGTCGGGGAGCCGGGAAACGCGAACAGGATGCCCGCCGCCACGCGCAGGCGTTTGACGGCCAGCTCGTAACGGTCCGGCGGGAGAGAGAACTTGCTCTTTTCCTTTTTGGACTGCTCCCAGTCCTCCGGCCGCGCGCCCAGAACCGTCAGGATACGCGGCGTGTCATGGGTTCCCAGCGCGTTCATCAGCGAGTAAAAGCACGGCTCCGGATAGTTTTCGCGGATTGTCTCCATCCGCTCGGCAAACTCCGCCGAGCTTCCGCCCAGCACAAACTCAATGGCCGCGTCGCGGAACGGGTAGTTCATCACGCCGTCCAGCTCGCGTCCCAGCAAGTACCGCCGCCGGACGTTATAGGCAATCTTGTGGGACGCGTCCTCCCAGACCTCGCCGATCACCACGCCGTCGGGACACTCCTCCCGCACCGCGCACCGCAGTTCCTCGATGAACGGGCCGGGCAGCTCGTCGGCCACATCCAGCCGCCAGCCCGCCGCGCCCAGACGGAGCCACTTGCGGACGACCGAGCCGTCGCCGCTGTTGATGAACTCACGGTAGGACGGGCAGGACTCGTTGACCTGCGGCAGAGTATAGATGCCCCACCACGAGGAATATTTCTCCGGCCACTCCTGAAACTCAAACCATTCGGAATACGGGGAGCTTTCGGATTGATACGCGCCCGGCCCCGGATAGGTGCCGCGCCCGTTGAAGTAGACGCTGTCAAAGCCCGTGTGATTGAACACGCCGTCCAGGATTACGCGGATACCCCTCTCCCCGGCCTGCCGGCACAGCTCGGCAAAGTCCGCCTCCGTGCCGACCATCGGGTCGACGGTCAGATAGTCCGCCGTGTCGTAGCGGTGGTTGCTGGCGGCCTCGAAAATCGGGCTGAAATACAGCGTCGCAACCCCCAAAGACTGCAAATACGGCAGTTTCTCCATCACTCCCTTCAGGTCGCCGCCGAAGAAGTCGCAGTTCCGGACCTCCCCCTTGGCGTCGGGAGCGTAGGCGGGGCTGTCAAACCATTCCTTATGCACCCACCGTTCCCCAACCATGCCGCGCGGGTCCGGCACGCGGCTGCGCCGGAACCGGTCAGGGAAAATATGATATGTCACGCCGCGCCCGTACCAGGCGGGCGTGTCGTTTTTTTCATAGACGGTCAGCTGATAGACGGACGGATCGCTGTCATAGCACCCGCAAACGCCGCTCTCGCGTCCGGGGGCCGGGCCGGCAAAGCCGCCGCGCCCGCCGTCGGCCTCCCACGAAAAATAATACCATACCGGCCCGAGCAGTCTGGCGGTGTCCAGCGTAAGGCGGAACACGTCACAGCCGTCCTCATAGCCGATCCATTCGGCGGCAAACGTAAAGCTCTCGCAGCCGAGCTCGTGGATGAGATGGATATGTACACGGGCACAGCCCCACGCGCGCGGCGGACGCAGATGGAACGTCACCGCGGTCCCGGCGGCCACAGCCCCGAACGGGGTCTTGTGCTTGAGGGAGCGGGAGTCGTAGAACATACCGGCAGCCTCCTGAAATATTAGAGTTCCTGTGCAATCGGGGCAAGGGCATTTTGTACTGCCCTGATCCCGTCCGTAGGGGCGCGCATTGCGCGTCCGCCGATGGTAGGGCGCGATGCCCGCATCGCGCTGTGTTTGCCCGTCCGCCGGTTGCACAAACCCCTGTAGGGACGAACTCCGTTCGTCCGCGTCCCCCCACGCACTCCGGTCGCCCGCGGACGCCATATATGGCGTCCCTACGCAGATGATGTCACATGTTAGGGCACAAACCTTTGTAGGGGCGGCAATCTGCCGCCCGCGGACGCGCAATGCGCGCCCCTACATCCCGTCATTGCGGGCTTGCCCCGCAATCTCTTGGGGACACCTCGCGAATACTGGGGGGGATTGCGGGTCAAGCCCGCAATGACGAAAACACGGGTTCCGCCCGTTTCCCCCGACGCGAAAAATGGGGAAACACGGCGCGATGTGGGCATCGCGCCCTACGGATTGGCGTGGAGCCCCTACCATACCCTTTACGACTTTTCCAGTCTCGGGAACAGCGCGGCGCCCTTTTTCACGCGGAACGCGATGTCCCGCGCGTCCAGGCTCTCCCAGGTCCGGAGCGCCGGCGCGAGCCCCAGCTGGGCGGCCATCTTGTCCGCCGTCTCCGGCATGACCGGCGTCAGCAGGACCGTCAGCGTGTGCAGGGCGCGGCAGAGCGCCGCCATCACGGCGCGCAGTTCTCCCGCCTTGTCCGGGTCCCGGGCCAGCACCCACGGCGCCGTCTCGTCGATGAACTTGTTACAGCGGTCAACAAGCTTCCAGACCTCGATCAGCGCATGCTGGGTATGCAGGGCGTCCATCGCGGCGGCATAGCGTTTGACCGTTTCCGCGCGCACGTTTTCCACGGACGGGTGCGCCTCGGTTGTCTCCAGCTCCGCGCCGCAGTATTTTTCCGCCATCGCCACCGTGCGCGAGAGCAGATTGCCCAGGTCGTTGGCCAGGTCCGTGTTGTAGCGGGCCGTCAGCAGGCTGTGCGTGATGCTGCCGTCAGCGGAGAAGGGCATCTCGCGCAATAGGTAGTACCGCAGGCCGTCCACGCCGTACATGTCGGCCAGCTCCGGCGCGTACAGCACGTTGCCGCCGGACTTGCTCATCTTGTCCGTGCCCATGTTAAACCACCCGTGCCCGTAGAGCTGCTTGTACAGCGGCAGCCCCAGCGCCATCAGGATACAGGGCCAGTACAGAAAGTGGAAGCGCACGATGTCCTTGCCCACGACATGCAGGTCGGCCGGCCAGTTCTTGAGGAACAGCCCGGCGGACTGTCCGGCGGGGTTGTACCCCAGCGCGGTGATATAGTTGCTCAGCGCGTCAATCCAGACGTACATCACATGCCCCGGGTCTATCTCCACCGGCACGCCCCAGGTAAAGGCCGAGCGCGTCACGCATAAATCCTGCAAGCCGGGCTTGAGGAAATTGTTGACCATCTCGTTTTTGCGTGCCTCGGGCACCAGAAAGTCCGGGTTTTGCTCGATATGCTCCATCAGCCGCGGCCCGTACTTGCTGAGGCGGAAGAAATATGCGTCCTCCGTCATGCGCTCCAGGGGCCGCCCGCAGTCGGGGCACACGCGGTCATTCTCCCCGCCGTCCCGGAGGGCCTGGGAGTCCGTGTAGAAGCTCTCGTCAGGCGTGCAGTACCAGCCCTCGTAGCTGGATTTATAGATATCGCCCTGCTCGTAGAGCTTGTTGAAGATGGCCGACACGATGGCCTTGTGCGCGGCGTCGGTCGTGCGGATAAAGGCGTCGTAGCTGACGTTGCAGCGGTCCCAAATGCCGCGCAGGCCGCCCGTCACGCGGTCAGCCAGGGCCTGGGGGGGGATGCCCTCCTCCTCGGCCTGCCGCTGGATTTTCTGCCCGTGCTCGTCGGTTCCGGTGAGGAAGAACACCTCGTCCCCGATCAGCCTGTGATAGCGCGCGACCGCGTCGGTAAAGACGGCCTCATAGGTATTGCCCACATGAGGCAGACGGTACGCATAGGGAATGGCGGTGGTGATATAAAATTTCGGCATAACTGACTCCTAACCGTCCAGGGTCTTCATGCCCCAGACGTGTTCCGCGTACTGCGAGACGCTGCGGTCGGCGGCGAACGCCCCGGCGGCGGCGATGTTGGCCAGCGAGGAGCGGTTCCACGCCCCGGCGTCGCGGTATTTTTCGCCGGCCCGTTCCTTGACGGCGCAATAGGCCTCAAAGTCCGCCAGCAGCATATAGGTGTCGTTGATGAGCAGACTGCTGGCGATGTCGCCGTATTCCGCCCCGTCCGGCCCGACGCCCGCCGTCAGCCGGTCGAACACGCGGCGCAGAGGCTCGCTCTGGCTGTAGATGGACGACGAGGAATAGCCCTCGCGGCTCAGCCTGTCGACCTCCCCGGCGGTCAGGCCGAAGATAAAGATGTTCTCCCGGCCCACAAACTCGTCGATTTCCACGTTCGCGCCGTCCAGCGTCCCGATGGTCAGCGCGCCGTTGAGCATAAACTTCATATTGCCCGTGCCGCTGGCCTCCTTGCCGGCGGTGGAAATCTGCTCGCTGATCTCCGAGGCCGGAATCAGCAGCTCGGCCACCGACACGCGGTAGTTTTCCAGGAATACGACCTTGGCGACCTTCGAGACCACGGGGTCGCCGTTAACCAGCTGGGCCACGCTGTGGATCAGCCGGATGATGCGCTTGGCCATGTGATAGCCGCTGGCCGCCTTCGCGCCGAACAAATAGGTGCGCGGAATCCGGTCTTTTTGAGGATCGGCGCAAATCTCGTCGTACAGCCGCAAAATCCGCAGGACGTTCAGCAGCTGGCGCTTGTATTCGTGCAGCCGCTTGACCTGCGTGTCGAAGACCGAGGCGGGATCGACGGCCAGCCCCTGCTCGCGCAGGATATAGGCGGCCAGACGCTCCTTGTTCTCCCGCTTGACTCTGGCCAGCTGTTCCAGAAACGCCGCGTCGTCCAAAAATTCGTTCAGACGCCTCAGCTCCGCCGGATGCGTGAGATAGCCGTCCCCGATGGCGCCGCAAATCAGCCCGTGCAGTCCGGGGTTGACCTGCGCCAGCCAGCGGCGGTGGTCCACGCCGTTGGTGACGTTGAGGAACTTAAACGGCTCGCGCTGGTATTGCAGCTCAAAGAGGCTCTTGATCAGTATGCCCGAATGCAGGGCCGATACGCCGTTGACCGCGAAGCACGCGAAGGCGCACAGGTTGGCCATACGCACCTCGCCGTCCCATATAATGGCCATGCGGCCGACGACGTAGTCATTGTGCCCCTCCGCGCGCAGCAGGGCGATATACCGGTCGTTGATGCCGCACAAAACCTTCCAGATACGCGGCAGGAGCATCTCCACGATGTTCTGCGGCCAGCATTCCAGCGCCTCGCTCATCACCGTATGGTTGGTATAGGCGACCGCGTGCTTGACGATGACCCACGCGTCGTCCCAGTCCATCCCCTCCTCGTCCAGCAGGATGCGCATCAGCTCCGGGATCACCAGCGTGGGGTGCGTGTCATTGATGTGCAGAACGTGGCGCAGGTGGAAGTTGCGAAGCGTCCCGTTTTTCAGCCGGTGGTCGCGCACGATGCTCTGGACGGTCGCCGAGACAAAGAAATACTGCTGGCGCAGGCGCAG
This sequence comes from Oscillospiraceae bacterium, assembly GCA_009777685.1. Lineage (GTDB taxonomy): Bacteria > Bacillota > Clostridia > Oscillospirales > UBA929 > WRLJ01. The sequence goes on from WRLJ01000009.1 coordinate 7,928, forward strand.
GAGCTTGCCCTCGAAATGATTGTCGTCCGGATAGAGGACCTTGGTGATGACCTGAGCCATGGCGTTCTGCTCCATCGCCTTCATGTACTGCCCGGAGGAGAACAGGGACATGTCAATGGCGGTGGGGCTTTGCGCGTCCCAGAGCCGCAGTTTGTTGACCTTGTCCGTGCCATAGCCCGAGATCAGCATGTCCTTCGGGACCGCGAGGACCTCGGTATAGTCGATATGCTCGTATTCCATCCGGTTGTCCCGGCTGTTCCAGCGCTCCTCCACGCGGCCGCCGAAACGCACCGTGACGGCCTCCTCCACGCGCGGAATCAGCCAGACGTCGCCGACCTCCAGCCACGGGTCGGGCAGCTCAACCTGCCCGCCCTCGATGACCTTCTGCTTGAAAATGCCGTACTCGTAGCAAATGGAGTACCCCGTCGCGTTGAGGCCCAGCGTGGTCATGGAATCCAGATAGCACGCCGCCAGCCGCCCCAGGCCCCCGTTGCCCAGCCCCGCGTCCGGCTCGGTCTCTAAAAAGTCCTCAAAGGACAGGCCGGTCAGCTTGTCCTCCCCGCCGTTTATGGCGCGGCGCTCGGCCAGCAGCTCGTCCAGGGAGCGGCGGACCGTTTCGGTCAGCCCGAGGTTGAAGGCGTTCTTGGACAGCGAACGGCCCAGCAGAAACTCCAGCGACAGGTAGTGCAGCTTCCGTCCGTCGGCGCGCGCCTCGTCGCCCGAGTCCGAGAGCCGCTGGGCCAGAATGTCCCTCAGCACCAGGCAGGTCGCGCGGAACACCTGCGTCCGTGTGCAGTCCTCCAGATCGCGCCCGAAATGGCGTTTGAGTTTGCCCAGAAAAAGCTCTTTGAAGCCGGATATGTCAATTACGGTGTTTTGGCTCACGGTCAATAATCTCCTTACCAGTTAACTAATCTTTATTTTTTTCCGGTCACCTGCCGGTAGAGGCTCAGGTACTGCCCGGCTGACTGCGTCCACGAGAAGTCGATGCGCATGTCCGCCTCGGCCAGGGCGCGCCACGCGGCGGGGCTGCCGCGATAGAGGTCGACGGCCTGCCGCAGAACGTACATCATGTCGTCGGCGTTGTAGTTGGCGAAGGTAAAGCCGCGCCCCTGCCCGGTTTCCGCGATGTACGGCGTGACCGTGTCCTTCAGCCCGCCCGTCTCCCGCGTGACCGGAACCGTGCCGTAGCGCATGGCGATCATCTGCGACAGCCCGCACGGCTCGGCCAGGCTGGGCATCAGAAAGATGTCCGCGCCGGCGTACAGCTTCATGGCCAGCCCCGGGTTGTGCATGATCTGCGCCGAGAAACGGCCCTTATAGGTCTCCCTCGCGTTGCGGAACAGCTGCTCAAAATGCCAGTCCCCGCGCCCGACCACGACGACCTGAACGTCCAGGTCCATGATGCGGTCCAGCGACGCCGCCACGAGGTCCAGCCCCTTGTGGGAGGCCAGCCGCGTGACCATGCCGATCAGCGGCGTGTTCTTGCGCGGCGCGAGACCCAGCATTTTTCTGAGCTTGGTCTTGTTGGCGACCTTTTTCTCAAAGCTGCCGTCGTCGTAAGGGTCAAACAGATTCGGGTCGGACGCCGGATCGTATACGGCGGTGTCAATGCCGTTGAGGATGCCGTGCATTTTGTGCCCGGCGGCGGCGATCACGCCCTCCAGCCCGTGCGCGTAGAAGGGGTATTGCAGCTCCTCCCGGTACGTCGGCGATACCGTCGTCACCGCGTCGGACATCTCGACGGCGGCCTTCATCAGGTTCAGCCCGCCGTTGAACTCCATCGTGCCGCCGTTGAATACAGGCTCAGGCAAGCCGAACACGTCTCCCAGCAGGTCGCGCGAATAGCGGCCCTGATATTCGATGTTGTGAATGGTGAACACACAGCGGATGTCGTCCGCGCGGCCCGCCATCAGAACGCGCAGATACACCGGAACCAGCGCGGTCTGCCAGTCATGGCAGTGGATCACGTCCGGCCTCCAGTCCGGCAGGCTCAGCGCCAGCTCCGCCGCCGCGCGCGAAAAGAACGCGTACCGTTCCCCGTCGTCGAAGTGCCCGTACAGCTCCCCGCGCCGGAAGTAATATTCATTGTCAATGAAATACCACACCACGCCGTTCATCTTCAGTTCAAACAGCCCGCAGTAGACGTTGCGCCAACCCAGCGGAATGTACTGCGCCCCGATGAATTTCATCCGGGACCGGTACTCCGCCGCCACGCTGTCATACAGCGGCAGCATCACGCGCACGCCCGCCCGTCTGGCGGCCAGCGCGGCGGGCAGCGCGCCCGCGACGTCGCCCAGCCCGCCTGTTTTGGCAAAGGGCGCCGCCTCGCTGCTGATGAGCAGAATTTTCATGCTGAAAGGCCTCCTTTTCTCTCAAATTTGGAAATCGAAACCCATCCGGCGGACGGCCAATGGCCGCCCCTACAAGGGGAACTGCCCTAACATGACGGTTGTGTAGGGACGCCATATATGGCGTCCGCGGGCGGCCGGGACGGCCGCCCCCGCAGGGCTTGCGAAGAAATTTACTACACCTCCGCGCCCTTTGAGATCGCGATCGGGTAGGTGCTGTGGCCCACAAGGATGTGGTTTTCCGAAACGGTCACTTGCTTGTCGGCGATCACATGGCTGATGCGCGCGCCGTCCTTGACGGCGGCGTCCTGCATCAGAATGCAGTTTTGCACCACAGCGCCCTTGCCAATCCTCACGCCGCGGAACAGGATGCTGTTTTCCACAACGCCCTCGATGTAACAGCCGTCCGCCACGACGGAGTTTCTGGCCCGGCTGTCGGGGCTGTAATACGTCGGAGCCTCGTCGCGGACCTTGGTGCGGATGCTGCGGCCGCGCGGGAACAGGTCGCGGCGGACCTCGGGCTTGAGCAGGTCCATGCTATGCTGAAAATAGTTGGTGACGCTGATGAGGCGCGCGCAGTAGCCGTTGTAGATATACGCCGACAGCCGCAGCTTTTCCTTCATCGCCTGAAGCACATCGCGGTTGAAATGGTACAGGCTCCGCGCCGCGCAGTAGTTCAGCAGATGCTCCAGCAGCGGCTTGGAGAGCAGGAACACGTTCATCGACTCATAGCCGTCCTTCAGCCCGACGGTGATATCCACGATGCGGCCCGTATCGTCCAGACGGTAGAACGCCTCGTCGCTGACGGCGCCCTCGCGGGCCGGCGTGCAGACGCAGGTGATCTCCGCCCCGCTTTGGATGTGCGACTCCAGCACGTCCTCCAGCGAGAGATTGGCGACGTTCTCGCCGTCGGCCAGCACAACGTAGTCCTGCCGGATGCGCGAGATGTAGGACGCCACCCCGTACAGGGCTTCCATGCGGCCCCGGAACTCCACGCTGCGGCGAGGCCCGGCGTAGCCGAACGGGGGCAGCAGGCGCAGCCCGCCGCGCTTGCGCGCCAGGTCCCAGTCCTTGCCCGAGCCGAGGTGGTCCAGCAGAGACTGATAGCTGTCGCGCATGACGACGCCGACGTCGTTGATGCCCGCGTTGACCATGTTGCTGAGCATAAAGTCAATGCAGCGGTAGCGCCCCCCGAAGGGAAGGGAGGCCGCCGTGCGATGCTCCGCCAGCTCCTTGAGCTTCGGATGGGTCAGATAGGCAAAGATGATGCCGTGCATATCCTTCATAGATTTCCAATCCCCCAGTTTCAGAAGAGAGCAGGAGAAACGGGCGGGAAAGCCCCCCTGTCTCTCTCCCTTTTTCTTGTATTCAGTCGGCTACCATGGTGTTGGGCCCGATCACCCTGCCGGCCTCGATCACGACGTCGGAGGCGACGACCGCGATGCCCCACTCGGCGGGGTCCGGGGCGTCCTTCGGGTCGGCGCCGACCCGCGCGCCCGCGCCGACCCGCGCGTTTTCGGCCAAAATGGCGTATTCTATGACCGCGCCGCTCTCTACGACCGCGCCGGGCATCAGAATGGAGTATTTCACGCTGGCGCCCTCCGCGACGGTCACGTCGTTGAACAGGACGGAGTTGAGGACCTCGCCCTCGACCTCGCAGCCTTCGGTCACCAGGCTGTGGGAAATCACGGCGCCGGCGCCCATGTAATGCGGCGGCGCGACAGGATTGCGCGCGTAGATGCGCCAGGCCGGATCGTGCAGGTCCATCTGATTGGAGGCGCTGAGCATATCCATGTTCGCGTCCCAGAGGCTCTCGATCGTTCCTACGTCCTTCCAGTATCCGTTAAAGCGGCAGACGGACAGCTTCTCCCCGGCCTTCAGCATGGCGGGGATGATGTTCTTGCCGAAGTCGTTGCTGGATTTCGGGTCGGCCTCGTCTTCCGTCAGGTACTTGCGCAGCTTGCCCCAGTTGAAGATATAGATGCCCATCGAGGCCAGCGTGCTCTTGGGCTGCGCGGGCTTTTCCTCAAACTCGTAGACCGTGTCGTCGGGATTGGTGTTCAGGATGCCGAAGCGCGAGGCCTCCTGGAGGGAAACCTCATAGACCGCGATGGTGCAGTCCGAGCCGCTCTTCTTATGCCGCCGGAGCATATCCGCGTAGTCCATTTTATAGATGTGGTCGCCGCTGAGGATCAGCACATACTCCGGCCCGTAGTTGTCGATAAAGCGGATATTCTGGTAGATGGCGTTGGCGGTCCCCTTATACCACTGGCCGCCCTTGCCGTGCATGTACGGCGGCAGGATATGCACGCCGCCGTGCAGGCGGTCCAGGTCCCAGGGCTGTCCGGAGCCGATATACTCGTTTAGCTCAAGGGGCTGGTACTGCGTCAGCACGCCGACCGTGTCAATGTCGGAGTTGACGCAGTTGGACAGCGGGAAGTCGATGATGCGGTACTTGCCGCCGAACGGGACGGCGGGCTTGGCGACATTCGTCGTCAGCACATACAGGCGGGAACCCTGTCCACCGGCCAGCAGCATCGCCACGATTTCCTTTTTCATGAATGAAGCACCCCTATCCGTTTTGTTTCGCAAAACCGCCTCGCTTAGCCCGTGCCTCTCATTCCCGTTCCAGGTATACCGCGCTCAGGGGGGGCAGGTCGAACATCAGGCTGTGCGGTCTGCCGTGGCAGGGGACCTCCTGCGTGTACATGAGGTAATCGTTGACCTTTCCCCAGCCGCCGTGGCGGCTGTCGTTGGAATTCAGCCGCTCGCGGTAGCAGCCCGGCTCCGCCGTGCCGACGCGGTAGCCGTCGCGCGCCAGCGGGGAGAAGTTAAACGCGCAGAGCATCTCGCGGCCCGAGTTGTCATAGCGGGCAAAGACAATGGTGTTGCCCTGATAGTCGCCGCTGACGATCCACGAAAAGCCCTCCCAGTCGTGGTCGTTTTCCCAAAGCTGAGAGGACCGGCGGTAGAGCTGATTCAGCTCCCGCACATAGCTCTGGAGCTTTTGGTGCATGTCGACGTCCAGCAGGTGCCAGTCCAGGCTCTGCGCCTCGCACCACTCGATGAACTGGCCGAACTCTATGCCCATAAAGGTCAGCTTCTTGCCCGGATGGGCCATCATATACCCGAGATACGCGCGCACGCCGGCGAACTTGTCCGCGTAATAGCCCGGCATCTTGCCGATCAGCGAGCATTTGCCGTGTACAACCTCGTCGTGGGACAGCGGCAGGATATAATTTTCCGAAAACGCGTACATCATCGAGAAGGTCAGGTCGTTGTGGTTGTGCTGGCGGTAGATGGGGTCCAGCTTCATATAATGCAGCGTGTCGTTCATCCAGCCCATGCTCCACTTGAAGTTAAAGCCCAGACCGCCCAGATACGCGGGCTTGGTGACCATCGGCCACGCCGTGCTTTCCTCGGCCATCATCAGCGCGTGGGGGTACGCCGCGAAGACCTGCTCGTTGAGCTTGCGGAAGAAGGACACGGCCTCCAGATTTTCGCGCCCGCCGTGGATGTTCGGGATATAGTCGTTTTTCCGCCCGTAGTCCAGATACAGCATCGACGCCACGGCGTCGACGCGCAGGCCGTCGGCGTGGTAGAAGTCCATCCAGAACAGCGCAGAGCTCATCAGGAAGGAGCGGACCTCGTTGCGCCCGTAGTCAAAGACCAGCGTGCCCCAGTCGGGCTGCTCGCGGCGGGAGGGCTCGCTGTACTCATAGCAGAAGGAGCCGTCAAAGGCGGCCAGGCCGAACCCGTCCTTGGGAAAATGCGCCGGAACCCAGTCCAGCAGCACGCCCAGCCCCGCCTGATGGCAGCGGTCCACGAAGTACATAAAGTCCTTCGGCGTCCCGAAGCGGCTGGTCGGCGCGAAATAGCCCGTGACCTGATAGCCCCACGACATATCCAGCGGATGCTCCATCACCGGCATCAGCTCGATGTGCGTATAGCCCATTCCCGCCACATACTCCGGCACCTGCTCCGCCAGGTCGCGGTATGTAAGCGTTTCATTGCCCAGGCCGCGCCGCCAGGAGCCGAGATGCATTTCATAGATGTTCATCGGGCGGTCGTACACGCCGCCCCTGGAGGCCGCCCACTCGCCGTCGCCCCATGCGTAGCCGGTGATATCCGCCGTCTTGGAGGCCGTATGCGGCCTTGTCTCCGTGTGAAAGGCAAACGGGTCGGCTTTTTCCAGCCATATCCCCTGCCGCGTCTGGACGGCGTATTTATACGAGGCGTATTCCTCCAGACCCGCGGCGAACAGCTCCCAAACGCCCACCGAAATTTTGGACATGGGATGTTTGCGGCGGTCCCAGCCGTTGAAGTCGCCGATCAGGCTGACGGCCTTGGCCTCGGGGGCCCAGACGCGGAAGAGCCACCCCTCCGCTCCGTCCCGCCGCCCGGGATGCGCGCCCATAAACTCATAGGCGCGGCAGTCGCTTCCTTCATGGAAGAAATACAAATGCGTCTCCACCGGATGGCCGGCGGAGGAGGGTCCGGCCGCCGGCGGTCCGGCGGTCTTCACCGCTTTATCCGGCCTGCCGGCCTTCGCCGTTTTAACGGGTCCGGCCGCCGCGGGGGCTTTCTTCTTCGGGGCCGCCGCGGCTTTTTTCGCGGCATCGGGAGCGTTCTTCCGAGTAGGGGGCATGGTCAAAGCACCTCCGGCATTCATAATCGTCGCGGGACGTCAAAGGAGAATCTCACCCTGCACGGAGCCGCCGAGTCCGGCGGCGTTCATTTCGTCAAAGTCAATGTGCATGGCGGGCATAAAATTCTCGTGTACGCGCGCGACGACCTCATGGAACGTCACGGCGCGCGGGCCGTCCGCGCGGACGGAAATGATCTGCTTGTTGACCACGCCGATCGCCTCCGCGTCCTGCGGGCGGAGATGGACATGACGCTTGGCGACGATGGCGCCCTGGGTCAAATCCACGGAGCCGGCGGGGCCGATGAGCCGTATGGGGGCGCTGCCCTCAACGTCGCCACTCTCGCGCACGGGCGCGTCAAGCCCGAGAACGCGCGTGTCGGTCAGGCTCAGCTCCACCTGCGTGGCCCTGCGGACGGGCCCGAGGATTGAGACGCGGTCGATGGCCCCCTTCGGCCCCTCGACCCGCAGCTTTTCCTCGGACAGAAACTCGCCCGGCTGGCTGAGTTCGCGCTTGACGCGCAGGGCGTACCCCGCGCCGAACAGCGTCTCCAGGTCTCCCTGCGTCACATGAGCATGGCGGGCCGAGCCCTCAATCAAAATGGTAGAAGTCATATCCGCACCTCGAATCATAGTTTATTTGTTTATCTTAGCACATTTCGGGCGGGTTGACAAGCAGAATTGAGAATCGGGCTCCGAACACGGGGGAGCGGGGAATCCCGGGCCTCCCCCCGCCCCCGCCGGAGGGGGCCTCCCCGGCGGAAAAATCCAGAAATATCAACCGCTCCGCGGGATGCCGGGAACGCTTTTCCGGCCCAAACACCTTTTGTAAAATCCCATATTGACGCGCACTTTTTCTTGTGATATGATAACACGCACTGTATAAAAACGGGGCCGCATAACAAATAGGGTTACATAATATTTTACAAAAACCCGCGGCTGCCGGAAGGGGATATGGGCAATGGGAACGACTTTTTCCAAGGCGCTCGCGCAGCTGCGCGCGGAGCGCGGGATTCCCCAGCGCGCGGCGGCGGCCGATCTGGGCATCAGCCAGGCGCTGCTGTCGCATTATGAAAACGGAACGCGCGAGCCGGGCTTCGCCTTTTTGGCGCGCGCGGCGGACTACTACGGCGTGACGGCGGACTTTCTGCTGGGCCGCTCGGCCACCCGCGAGGGGCTGACCATCCAGCTCGACGAGCTGTACGACGCCGGGCAGGAGCGTGACAGCCGCTTGAGCGGCGTCCCCTCCGCCAAGCTGGGCAAGCGGCTTCAGGTCAACGCCGTCAGCGTGCTGTACGACCTGCTCAGCCGCGACGGCGACACCGCGCTGATTACGGCGGCGACAGGGTATCTGGGCCTTTCGCTGTACCGGCTGTACTATCTGCTCTACCGCAAGTCCGGGCGCAATATGGAGGCGTATTTCCCGCTGTCCGACGCGGCCTTCGCTCCCACGACGCTGGCCGGCCTCTCGCTGGCCGAGGCCAGGCTGGCCGACTTGCTGGAGGATAAGAAACGCCGTCTGCCCGAGATATCGGGCGAATCCCTGAAGGAGGACTACCCGACGCTTGCCCAGAGCGTGCTGACCGTCCTGCATCAGGCCGCGCAGACGGCCTACCGGATGGACGGCTGACCCAGCCGGTCTTTCCCGACACTCAAGCTGGAGGGGATTTTTCCTTGTCATCTATGATTTTGCGGGTCATCGCGCTGGTTACCATGCTGCTGGACCACATCGGAGTCGTTTTCCGCCCGGACCTGCCCGACTGGCTGTATATCACACTGCGGCTGACCGGGCGGCTGGCGATGCCGATCTTTTGCTTTCTGATCGCCGAGGGGCTGTTCCACACCCGGAGCGCGCCGCGGTATCTGGCCCGTCTGGCCGTGTTCGCCGTGCTGTCCGAGATTCCCTTTGATCTCGCGTTTTACGGGAGGCTGTGGTATCCCCTGCAGCAGAATGTGTTTTTCACGCTGGCGCTGGGCCTGGCCGCCATCGCCGTGTTCGACCGGATGCTGGGCATGGGACTGAAATACCTCGTGGTCTTTGTGCCGCTGCTGGCCGCGGCGGCGGCGGAGCTTCTGCGCACCGACTACGGGCTGTTCGGCGTGTACTTCATTGTTGTGTTCTATCTCTGCCGCGCGCGGACACGGGTGATGCTCGCGGCGTTCTCCGCCGGCGTTCTGGCCCTGGCCGTCGCCCAGCTGCGGCCGGGCGAGCCCTTCGCGTATATCACGCTGATGCACCTGGGGTCCCTCGCGTTTATCCTGCGGTACAACGGAAAGCCCGGCCGCCTGCTCAGGCCCGGCAGGGAGCGGCAGGCGTCC
>WRLJ01000010.1 GCA_009777685.1 Oscillospiraceae bacterium
CCGAGAAGCTGGGCCAGACGCTGGCGATTTGGGTCGCCGCGACCCCGAAAAAGCCCGCGACCGCGCCGCAGTTTATCCACACCGCCTGGCGGGCCATCATGCCGGAGGTCAACCAGCCGACGTTCACCAACACCGCCGTCCGGCTCGACACCAAAACCTACGAGGTCGAGCGCCCCGACAAGCCGGGCACATGGACCACCAGCGTGGTCCGCCCGACGCGCGCCGGAACGGTCGAATACAACATCCGCGCCAAGGCCACCGCCAAGGCGGGCCGCGAGAACAGCACGACCTTCGCCGCGTCCGAGCCGGGCAAGCTGGTCCTGACGTGGGGCATCGTCAACGAGGAACGCAACACAATGGGCTACACGGACGCGTACATCGTCGCGCCGCGGGAATATAAAGGCGTGGTGCGGGGACTCACGAAGGCCGAGCCGCAAAAGCGCGTGGAGGGCGACAGCGAGGAGATCACGCTGGAGTATACGATCAACGGGCTGCATACGGGCAGCGGTACGCTCGTTTTCAAGTCGGACAGCAAAGCCACGCCGGAAACCAATGAAATTTTAATCGTCCCGAAGGTCGAGGGCGGCAGCGATAAGAGCGTTTCGATCACCGGTGCGCTGGTAGACACAACGCTCACGCTGACGGTCATGCCCGTGCAGGCCGCTACCGTCACCGTGGGGCTGGAGATCAAATTCGGGAGCGGGCTCCACACCAACGAGAATCCGAACCCCAGCGAAACGATCCCGGACAATCTGGCGGATTTGAACGCGATTGCGAAGGAAAAGCTGTACTTTGAGAAAATGTCCGGCGGGCGGGGCGTGAAGATCACCATCACGCCGATCGAGGGCACCTTTGAAATCAGCGAGGTCGTGACCGACTCCGGCTCCGTGGTCAGGGCGGAGGTTAAGACAAAAGCCGTGGGAGCCGCGAATCTGCTGACCGCCGCGAACGCAAGCAATATAGGAACGCTGTCCATCAGCCAAGACGGCGTACTGAAGCTGAGCGACCTGAAGGGCATCAGCGGTACCGGAACCTCCGCGGCGATCATCAGCGGCAACAGCAGCGAGTGGGAGTTTTTCACCAACAGCGGCCCGATTGATGATAAGATTAACCTTAATGACATTCCCTCTGAGTCGATTTATCCAATGAACAATATCAAGTCCGTCAGCCACAATTGGTTCCTGATTATCCGCTATACGCCGAGCAGCGGCGCGACGATTCATTATGTGTTTAAGACGGTGGATGACGTCAGGCCGCAGATTACAGACGCGACGTACGGCAGTAACACGATTACCGTTACGTTTGACGAGCCGTTGAAGGGGAGCAGCACGATCTCCGGATTCCATATACAGCAAGCCGGAACCCCGACCATTCAGCCGATTGGTGCCGGAACGGCTACAGCTGGGACGGATAAGGTCACAATTGAAAATGTAAGCGGCTTGAGTGGCCTATATATCCTTCACTACAACCCGACAAGCGGTGATTTGCCGGCAGAGGATGGAAATGGAAACAGAGCGGCGGCTACACAAGCGTATCTGGAGGGCACAGGAGGCGCGGCTCCGGTATTGCAGTCTATTACTTTCGGCAACGGAGTGGACGGCGGTATGCCCATTACGTTCGCTATTCCGCCGGCTGCTACTTTAATCGGAAACTACGACAACGAGATTGTTTATGTGCCGCTGAACGCGGGCAACCAGCCTGTCACGGTCACGCTGAAAGGCACTTCTGTTGGAAACGCGGGATTTACGGTGCTTAGCAGCCGCACCTCGAATCCGCAATATTACAATCAATTCAATGCCAGTGGCGAGGCCCTCATTGTCGGACTGAATGCGAACACATATCTATATGTACGGGTAGGCACAAATCATTATTGCTTCTATATCAGCCGGAAATCCGGAGCCAACGGCTCTGCGGCAGCCAGCTTCAGCAGCGCGGCTATCAATAAGGACAGCAGCAGCGTATACACCATCACGCTCTCCTTCAGCGGGACGGCTTCTCCCATCGGGCGTCTCAGCGCGACTAACTTCTCCATTGGAGGCGGTAATTCAGCCGGTATTACGGTGGAGGCGGCGCGGTTTGAAAAAAGTGAAGTGACACTCACGCTGGGAGGCCCGAACCTTGGAAACCTCAATAGCGCGAGCAAACTCGACGTGGTATACACAGGGAACCAGTTTGACTGTATTTTGGGGCCGGGCGGTCTAAATGGAAAACTGACAGATCAGACGGTCACAGTCAATATGAACAAACTCCCCGCACCTTCACCCGCGCCCACCGGCTCCTAACCTCACAACCTACCCACGCAGGGAACAGGCCGCGCGCCCGTTCCCTGCGCCGCGCTTTGCCGGGGCGCATTCGCCCGTATTTTCCGCCCTCCCGGCGGGCGCACAGAGTGCGCCCCTACAGCCGTCATTGCGGGCTTGCCCCGCAATCTCCCGGGGGAGGCCAATCGCCAATCTGGAAGGGATTGCGGGTCAAGCCCGCAATGACGAAACCGGGGGTCCGCCCCGCGTCCATCTCATTTCCGTCCTATGGCACACACCCTGTAGGACGGGGTTAAAGTTCCCCCCCGGTTCTTTCGATATAAGAAATATCAAGGATGGATTTTCCCACGGAAGGAGTGTGTCTATATGCCAACCGTACAAAACACGCAGCGCATCACGGGCCTGTTCTCGGGAATGGACACCGATATGCTGGTCAAGGGCATGATGGTCCGCCAGCAGATGCAGCTGGATAAGCTCAACCAGAAAATGACCCTCTCGGAATGGAAGCGGGACACGATCACCGACTTCAACAGCCGGATCCGTCAGTTTGTCGACAACTTCGGCAGCGTGCTGGGCAAAAACAGCCTGATGCTGAAAAGCTCCTATGTGAATTTCGCCACGGAGATGGCCCGCAATACGACGGCCTTTTCCGTCAACGGGACCGCGTCGGCGAAGGCGGGCGCGTACAGCCTGCGCGTCGACCAGATCGCCACGGCCGCCTCCGCGGAGAGCGCGCGCGTCACCACCGCGTCGGGCGGGCTGACCGCCGCCGACATGAACAAGTCCCTCAACCAGCTGACGGGGCTGGCCGGCGGGCGCTTTAACTACAGCGCCAGCGATGAGTTCAGCTTCAGCGTCAACGGCACGGACTTTACCTTCCGCTACGGCGACAGCCTCAACAAGATCATGGACACCGTCAACAAATCCGGCGCCGGCGTGACCCTGAGCTATTCGCAGATCACCGACACCTTCAGCCTCACCGGCGGCCTGACCGGCGCGTCCAGCGGCCTGGAAAACCCCGGCGAAGCCCCGGTTCGGCCGGAGTTCACCCTCACCGCCCCGAACGTAGACGCCTACGGCGGCGCGGAGGACCCGTCGTATATCGACGACATGGCGGACTACAACCGCCAGCGCGCCGCCTATGAGGCCGACCTGGCCTCGTACAATCTGGACCTCCAGGAGTACAACCAGAGCCTGACCGCCTTCAACGAGGATTCCAAACGCGGCCTGACCCTTGACGATACCGACAATTTCCTCTCCTTCTTCGGCTTTGGCGATATCCGCCAGGGGCAGGACGCGATCGTGTCGGTCAACGGCGGCCCCGCGATGAACTTTTCCTCCAACCAGTTTGAGCTGGACGGGCTGGAGTTCAACCTCAACCGGATCACGGGCGGCGAGACCTTTGAATTTTCCGTCGTCCGCAACACCGGCTCCGCCGTGGACAACATCAAGTCCTTTGTCGAGGAGTTCAACGACCTGATCAAAACCTTCTTCGACGCGCACACCGAGAAGAAGAATTTTAATTTCAGCCCGCTCACCGAGGCCCAGAAGCAGGAACTCAGCGACAAAGAGATCGAGGAATGGGAAGCCAAGGCCCGATCCGGCCTGATGGCCCGCGACAACCGGCTGGGCACGATGCTCAACGAGATGCGCCGGATGGTGGGCGAGGTGCTGGGCGGCGAGGACCGTCTGGCCTCCATCGGGATCACCGCCGCCCCGTACCGCGTCGGCGAGGCGTGGTCGCTGAACATCGACGAGGCCAAGCTGACCAAAGCCCTGGAGGAAAACTCCGACGCCGTGTTCAACATTCTGGGCGCTTCGGAACGGACCGGCGGCGGCGGATTCGTCAGCCGTTTGAGCAAGGCGATGGAGGGCTATGTCACCTCCACGAAGTCGGCCGACCTGCAAAACCTGACCAGCAGCATCAGCGCGTACAGCCGCCGCATCAAGGAGCAGGAAACCAAGATGTACACCATGAGCGAGAAATACTATATGCAATATGCCACGCTGGAATCCGCCCTGAGCCAGATGCAGTCTCAGACCGACCAGATGATGACCATGTTCGGCTTCGGGCAGCAGAAATAGCCGATCAACACCGATGGAGGGACACCCTATGCTTGCTTACGCCAACGCCGGCAACCCGTACAACCAGTACCGCCAGCAGAGCGCGATGACCGCCTCTCCCGGCGAGCTGACGCTGATGCTGTATGACGGCTGCATCAAGGATTTGAAACTGGCCCGGATGTATGTCGAGGAGAAGGATTACCATCTGGCCAACGAGAATTTCAAAAAGGCGCAGGCGATTCTGGACGAGCTGATGTGTACGCTGGATATGCAGTACACCGTCTCGGCCCAGCTGCTGCGCCTGTACGAGTTTATTCTGGACCTTGTCATCCAGGGCAACGTCAGAAAAGAAGCCGGACCGGTGGACAGCGCGCTGGAGCTGATCGTCGAGCTGCGCGACGCCTGGCAGCAGGCGGTCCGCCTGAGCCGCCGGCGCATGAGCGTGTCCGGCCAGATTTGAACCCAAAGCGAACATCGCGGGATTTGGCGGGCGAACGCATTTCGCCCGCTGTTTCACAGCAGGAAAGGGGAAATGGGGCAGTGATCGAGGTAACAGAGCTTCGCGGCCGCCTGAAAGAGCGCAACGACGCCCTCCGGCAGATATGGGAGATCACCCGTGAGCAGCCCGCCCTGATCGAAGGAGAGGAGACGGAGCGGCTGCTGGAGAACATCGCCCGCCGGCAGAACCTGATTGACACGCTGGTCAAGCTGACGGACGGCCTGCCCGAGGAGCGCCGCCGCGCCCGCGATCCGGAATGCGCCGCGCTGGATCAGGAGAGCCACGAGCTGTACACGAGGATCGCCGAGCAGGACAAAACCAACGAGAATACGGCGCAGGCGCGCCTGGACGATATCAAGGAGCGCCTGCGCGCGCTCCGCGACGGCAAGACCGCCTTCACGGCGTATGAAAAAGCCGGAGGCGACCCCGGCGCGACGTATTTCGATAAAAAGCGATGATGAAGGTCAACGACTTAACGGCGCTGGGCAACCTTGTCCGTGCGGGCGGGGCGCCCGCGCCGCGCGTTTCGTCCGGCCCCGTGACCGCCGCGTCCTTCCGCGATACCATGCAGGGCGTCAACCGGCAGAACGCCGAACAGGCCCTGGCTGAGCTGAGCCTCCGCGTCGCCCAGCAGGGCGAGGTGCTGGGAAGACGCTGCGACATTTTAGAAATGAAGCGCTTTAAGGAAATGGTGACCGAATACGTCGGCGAGGCCGTCCGCTATATGTATGAGTTCAAAAAGCAAAGCACCTTTGACGCGCGCGGCCGCCACCGGCTGTACGCGATGATCAAGACCATCAACGAAAAGCTGGAAAAAATGACGCAGGACGTTCTGGGCGGTCAGACGGACAATCTGGAGCTGCTGCAGGCGATCGACGACGTGCGCGGGATGCTGATCGACATTTTCACATAAAAAAGCTGTCCGAAAAACGCTTTTCCGGCCCGAAACCGCGAAAAGGGTACGGCGCGTTCTTGACAGTACCGGGCCTGAGCATGTACAATAGGCGGTGTTATGTAAACCGCCGGGGCAGGCGGCAGGGAGATGGGGCCATGTTTGAGGATTATTACAGCGTTCTCCAGGTTCATCCGGAGGCGGAGCCGGAGATCATTCAGAGCGCCTATAAACGCCTGTGCAAAAAATATCATCCGGATGTGAGCGGCGCGCCGCAGGCCACCGAGCGCATCAAGCGCATCAACACAGCCTATGAGACCCTTGGCGACGAGGCAAAACGGCGCGTCTACCACGCCGAATGGTCGCGCCGCGCCGTCCGCGCCCCCGCGCTGAAGGCCGACGCCGCGCCGCGCGTGGAGGTGCGCGAGCGCGTCGTCTATGTGCGCCCGGAGCCCGTGCGCTACGGCGGCGGGACGCGGGGCGCTTTTCAGGTCATCAGCGACTATTTCGGGCATCTGGCCGCCCGCCGCCTGCGCGAGGCTTACGCCCTGATCAGCGAGGCGGACCGCGGCAACTTCACCTACGGCAGCTATGTCGAGTGGCAGGAGTCCGTATCCGCCCTCTATGAGATCGGCAGTGTCCGCCCCAAGCTCTTCAAGAGCCACCCGCAGTTCAAAATCGGGGAAAAGACGCGCGCCGAAGCCGAGGAATACGCCGTGACCATCACGGAAAAGACGCTGGAAACCGGCACCGTCAGCGAATACACGCTCAACAAATACGCCGTGCTCGAGCCGCCGCCGGGGCTGTCAAGGCCGCCGGGCCGGACGGAGCTGTATGACGGCTGGCGCGTGTATCTGGGCTACCGGGACCTGACGCCGCTGATGCTGCGCTTCCGCACCGTCGTCAACCCGACCGAGGCGCAGTTCATCGGCGTGTGGGAACGCTTCAAGGAAAGCAACGATCTGACGACGGGCCTGCTGAACGGCAGCGGCTTTGAGGAGCGCGTGGAGGCGGAGGACTACCGTTACCGGCGGTATCACCGGCCCTATACGCTGGCCGTGCTCCGCCTGAATTTCCCCCGCGAACGCATCGTGGACGGGGCTCACCGCGAGCTGGTCGTGCGCTATGTGGGCTATATCATCGGCAAGAGCATCCGCCCCATCGACCAGCTGGCGTTTTTAGACGGCGGCGCGTTCGGCGTGCTGCTGGCGGAAGCGCGGCGCGACACCGCGGCCAAGGCCGTGCGCCGCATTTTGGACACCGTGCGGCACGATATCGCCGCCTGCTTTGACTTTGAGGTGGATATCCGCGCCGCGTTCCTCGAATGCGACGGGCGCCAGCCCAAAGAGCTGATCCGGGCCTGTCTGGACGCGGCCGGGGCCTTTTCCGGACAGTTTGGCGGGGCCTTCTCCCAGGCGAATTAAGCCCCCCGGACGCAAGGGTATGCCTCTAAAACCGGTTCAGCGGCACAAAATCACAGGAACGGTACAGCGGCCGCGGTACACCGCCGGCCGGACACACCTCCAGCAGCGGCAGGACGGCGCCGCCGGCCCGCAGCGTGACGTCGACCGGAAGGCCGCCCGGCAGCGCCAGATCAAAGCTCACCGTGCCCGTGTGGAAAGCGGCGAGCTTTATCGTTTTCCGGAACACGGACGACCCGATGCGCAGGATATCCCGGGCGCCCCGCCGCAGGTCATACACGCGCACATCGACGGCGGCGCATTCCGAGCCCGTGTTTTCCAGCCGCAGGAACGGAAATCCGGTTTCGGGCCATACGAGGGGGCCTGTCGCCAGGAGCAGATGCGGGCGCGGATACGGATACTCCCGTTCCTCCGCCGTCTCCGGCGCGGCGAACGCGGCTTGCGCCGCCTCCTCGCTGAAGGGATCCGCCGGTTCGCGGGAGGGCTCCGGCCGCCCGTCCGGCCAGCGTCCCCCGTATCCGTACAGCGGACGGGGGTCGAGCATGGCGGATATCGGAAGCCGTCCTCGGTAATGCTTCATAACGGGTTCCCTGTTTGACATGGTAAACCCCTCCCGTTTGATGATACGCTATCTTACGCCGGAAAGGCAGGCGAGGTGACGAACGCTTGAAACTGCTCCTGGTATCCGACATGCCCAGCGAATATTTGTGGAGCCATTACCGTCCGGAGCTTGTGGAGGGCGTTTCCCTGATCCTCTCCGCCGGCGACTTAAAACGCGAATATCTGGATTTTCTGGTGACGATGACGGCAAAGCCCCTGGTCTATGTGCCGGGCAACCATGACCGCGCCTTTGTGAAGGAGCCGCCGGGCGGCTGTTTGTGCGCCGACGGCTGTGTCGTGACCGTCACGCCGCCGGACGGCCCGGCCCTGCGGATTGCCGGACTGGGCGGCTGTCAGGGGGGCAACCCCGCCGAGCCGTACCAGTACACCGAAAGGGCGATGGCCCGCCGCGCCGGGAAGCTGCTGTGCCGGATACGGCGGGCCGGGGGGATTGACATCTTCCTGACCCACGCGCCGGCTCTGGGCCTGGGCGACGGAGAGGACGCGTTCCATACGGGGTTTGCGTGCTTTCACCCGTTTATCGCGCGCGCGCGCCCGCGCCTGCATGTATACGGGCATCAGCACAAGTCGTACAAGCCCATGCAGTCCATGGAATTCCGGACGGGAGACACGCGGCATCTGAATGCGTTCGGATATCGGATTTTGGACTGGTGAGGGCAGATAGAAAGCACCGGGCAGGGCCGATGAGGCCCTGCCCGGTGCTTTGGATGCCGCAGGAGGGTCTGTCCTCCGGAGGGCTTTGGTTCCAGCGGACGCGCAATGCGCGCCCCTACTGCGCCGTAACATCTAAAGGTTTATACCGGTTGTAGGGGCGGCCGTCCCGGCCGCCTGCGGACGCCATATATGGCGTCCCTACACGGATGTCATGTTTTAGATGTTACGGTGTACTGGAAAGGGCTTTTTCCTGTTTGAAGCTGATTCAAAAAAACGCTTGACATCATTGCACATAGTGTGTATACTATATATATGCAGTAAAAGTGAGGTGATTGAACTGGCGATTATCGTATCGCTGCAAAGCGAAATTCCCGCCTACGAGCAAATCAAGGCTCAAATTAAAGCGCAGATACTTTCAGGGGAGCTGGCGGCTGACGAGCCGCTGACCTCCATGCGCCAGCTCGCGCGGGATTTGCGGGTGAGCGTGATAACGACAACCCGCGCATACGGCGACCTCGAAGCGGAAGGGCTGATCTATACCGTTCAAGGGCGCGGATGCTACGTCAAGGGCAATGCCGATCTGGTTCGGGAACAATATGTGCGTTCCGTCGGCGACGCGCTGGCCGCGGCGGCAAACAAGGGCAAAGCGGCGGGGCTGACCCTCGCCGAATTACAACGCAGATTGGAGGAAGCATTCCATGGGCAGCGCCATTGAAATCAAAGACGTATGCAAGCAATATCCCGGATTTGCGCTTAACCGTGTCAGCTTCAGCGTTCCGAACGGGTTATGCTGCGGATTCGTGGGCCCGAACGGCGCGGGGAAAACCACGACGCTCAAAGCCATGCTTGGCATGATACACGTCGATCGCGGCGAAATCCGCTTGCTGAATAAGCCGGATGGTGATGTTACCGTCAAAGAAGAGCTGGGCGTTATGCTCGACCAACCGTATTTTCAAGAGGATTGGACGCCGCTTGATGTGGAGAAAGGCATAAAACCCTTTTACCGCGGCTGGGACGGCAGTGAATACCGGAAGTATCTGTCGCGCTTTGAGCTTGACACAAACAAGAAATTCAAGGATTTATCGCGGGGCATGAAAATGAAGCTCGCAATGGCGGTTCATCTTTCCCACGACGCAAAGCTGCTGCTGCTGGATGAACCAACGGGCGGTCTTGACCCCGTGGCTCGTGACGAAATATTGGACATTATGCGCGAATACATGGTGAAGGATGAGCGGACAATCCTTTTTTCCACCCATATCACCAGCGACCTGGAACGTATCGCCGACATGATTGTATATATCAGCAACGGGGCGATCTCGTTTTGCGGCGGCAAAGACGACCTTGTCAGCCGTCACTGCGTTGTGCGCGGAGGCAGGTTGCCGGAAGAAAAACGGAAAGCCGCTATTGGATTGCGCGAACACAGTAACGGTTACGAATGTCTCATGACGCTGGAGGATATCGGAGGATTGCCGCCAGACGCGATCACAGAACGCGCGGCGATAGACGATTGTATCGTCTATATGGAGAGGAGGTCAAAAAATGCTTAACATGATCAAGCTCGACTGGCTGGGTATGAAAGTGTATCACAGGCGATTTATGATTATTCCGCTGGCCATAAGCCTGTACGGTTTCTTTCATGTCGCGGTCATCATCCCGATGTTGGTGTATATGTTTTTTTCCTTTTCCGTAAACCCATTCGCCGTCGAAGAAAAAGGGAAGCTCGACAATCTCTACCTGACGCTGCCGGTTACGCGGAGAAGCATTGTAAAAGCACGTTTTGGCTTGTCGCTCCTCATGCTGTCCATCGGGCTGGCCGCCGGAATCATCCTTACCGTGACATTGTCTGCCCTTTTTTATGGAAGGACAATTATTTATCCGCGCACATTCCATGCTGACTTTCCCGCAATGCTTTTAATAATATGCGCCAGCGTATTGTTTTACGCCATACTCAATCTCTCAACCTTCCCGACGTTGTTTAAGCTGGGGTACGCAAAGGGAAAGTTAATCGGATTCATCCTCCCAATCGGTTTTGTTTCTGTGGTCATTGCCGCGCTCTTTGTTCTTTGGAGCGCCGTCGATACGTTTCAGGAATGGTTGATGTCGGCTGTTGCCTGGGCTTCCGGCAATGCCGTATTGGTGGCTGTCATCATGTCAGCGGCATCGGCATTGCTTCTTGCGGTTTCGTATGCGCTGTCACAAAAGGTATACGCCCAACGGGAATTTTGATCAGGAGGTTTTTACCATGTTAAAAGGCATTCAGATTATGAGGATTGGGTTGCTGGTTACGGCTCTTGCGTTACTGGTAACGCATACTACAGAGGTTTCGCATGGGCTGACCGCGTTTTTCATGGGCATGGGCTGTAGTTTGAGTTTAGTCGGCGCGGGAAAACGGGCGCGGGAAAACCAATAGGCCGCCCCCGCCGCCCGCGGACGCCATACATGGCGTCCCTGCATAGAGGTCATGTTTTAGATGTTACATTGCAGCAGCGGCATTTACAAGCCGAAAGGTTACATCAGCTTGGAGGTATAGTAAATCGCCGCGATGAACAGGTACGCGAAGCAGGCGATCATCGCCACCCACGCGGCCATCCAGCCGAAAGCGGCCGTGGCCAGCAGTCCGGCGGCCAGCAGCCCGCAGGTGGCCAGTAGACCGCGGTATTGCGTGTCGGGCGGCAGAACGGTCAGGCGGCCCGCGCGTCCCTTTCGGGCGCGCAGAAGCAGGAGGGCGGCGCTGGTCAGCAAAATCGCCAGCGCGAACGCGATCACGGGCAGCGTGGCGCGGCCCGGCCAGACGCGGTGCGGATGGACCCAGCCATAGCTGCCCGAATACAGGACACGCCGCATCAGCCAGAACCCCAGCGCTCCGCCGCTGGAGATCACTGCCAGCAGCATGAACGCGCGCGGATAGATGTAATACAGCAGATACAGCAGCGCCAGACCCGCCAGAATGACCGCCAGCGGGAGCTGATGGTCGGACAGATACCGGATGAACTGCGCGGCGGCCAGCGCAACGCCCGCGACCACAGCCGCATAGGCCAGGCACACGGTCAGCGCGCGGCGGCGCAGGCAGAAACGCGAAACCAGCGCGGCGGCGGCCAGCGTCCCCGCGGCGGCCAGCGTCCAGAGCGTCACGGCGTTCATAAGATCCAAATAGCTCTGGCCGGAGAGCGTTTCGGCTTGCCGGCTTAGGTTCAGCGCGAAGAAGAACAGCGCCGCCGTAACGGCAAAGGTGATCAGCACGCGGTAGGTGAACCGTTCGTCCTCCTTGCGCTTTCGGTCCATCTGGAGCGCACGGTCCGACGGGTGCTTACGGGCGGAAGCCATATCGCACAACCCCCTTCTCTTTTCTGTCTATAATTGCCCCGCGGCGTACAGCAGCGCGGCGGCGGCGGTCAGCGGGGCGGTCTCGCATCGCAGGACGGCGTTCCCCATGCGCACGGGACGCGCGCCGCACTCGAGCGCGCGGGCCGCCTCCTCCGGCGCGTAGCCGCCCTCCGGACCGGTGAACACATGCGCCGCGCGGAAAGCTCCGGAGGCGTCCAGGGTCTGCTTCAGACCGATTGGGGCCGTTTCGTGGCAGAACAGCGTGATTCCGTCCCGCAGCCGCGGAAGCAGCGTCTCCAGCGGCGTCAGGCCGTGCAGAACGGGCAGGTGCCCGCGCCCGGACTGTCTGGCGGCCTCTGTAAGGATTCGACGATGGCGCAGGGCCTTTTGTTCCGTCCAGTCGCGGACCACGCAGCGGCGGGAGAGGACCGGCGTGATTTCCGCCGCGCCCAGCTCGCACAGCTTCTGGAGCGTCCAGGAAAACCGTTCGCCCTTCGAGAGCGACGGATAAAAGCACAGCCGCACCGCCGGTTCGGGATGGCGGGCCTCGTGCTCCGATTCCACGCGGGCGAGGATGCGGCCGCGCGCGGCCTCCGTAACGCGGCACAAAGCCTCACGGCCCGCCCCATCGAATACGCAGAGCGCGTCGCCCGCGCCCAGGCGCAGAACCCGGACCGCGTGCCGCGCCTCTGGACCCTCCAGGGACACAAGACCGTCCGGCGGAATGGATGAAAGGTGGAAGCGGGGAGTGTCGCTCATAGACGATCCCTTCTTGTGCTGCAATCCCCTACACTATACCATCTATTGTCCCGATCCGCAAGGAAAATGTTTGCCCGTGCGCCGCGTTTGCCCCACCGCACACACCGTAGGGGACGCAGACCTCGGCGTCCCGCGGGTGATCCGCAAACTTCGGGGGAAGGTTTTCACCGTTTGCCCGCGCGCCGTGTTTGCCCCACCGCACACACCGTAGGGGACGCGGCCCTCCGCGTCCCGCAGGTTATCCGCAAACTTCGGGGGAAGGTTTTCACCGTTTGCCCGTCCGCCTTTGCCCCACCGCACACACCGTAGGGGACGCAGACCTCGGCGTCCCGCAGGGTTATCCGCAAACTTCGGGGAAAGGGTTTTCACCGTTTGCCCGTGCGGCTGTTGGTTTGGGTGGTGTTCAGGCATTTCCGGGGGAGGTCTCCCCCGGAACCCCCCACTGGGGGACTTGGCAGTCCCCCAGCCCCTCTCGCGGGTCATACGGGGGTTTTGTTTGTGCGAGACACAGCTGTTTACCGTAAGGGTCCTTTTTTAGCTGTCCTGGCCTCGGTTTCAGGTTTTCTCTCTGTTTGCCTTCTTTGTTCTTCCCGCCCATACCCTTGCACTTTCTTTGCTGTCTCCACAGGGAACTGCCCTAACATGATGTATGTGTAGGGACGCCATATATGGCGTCCGCGGGCGACCGGGACGGTCGTCCCTACGGGGATTCCCCCATGCCCTGTAGGGACGCACTGTGTGCGTCCGCCCGTTTTCCCAACACGCAAAATGGGGGGACACGGCGGACGCCATATATGGCGTCCCTACGCATACGTCATGTTAGGGCACAAACCTTTGTAGGGGCGGCAATCTGCCGCCCGCGGACGCGCAATGTGTTAAGCGCGGGGACATGGTTTACACTTTTTTGAACGGGATTCATTGCAGCACAAGGGATTCAAAATTTGAGCTGAAAGGTTACCCCTCCCGATCAAACCCCTTATGTCTCAAGCCTTTCCAGTCGGCCTACGGCCTCCTTCCAAGGCTTGAGACACAACAAGAGATACGCAAAAAGTGTAAACCATGTCCCCGGACAAAGTGTAAACCATGTCACGCTTGACACAATGCGCGCCCCTACACGGTTTTCCGCCCCGCCGTTTTCGTCATTGCGGGCTTGACCCGCAATCCCCCGGTTAGCGAGTTGTCCCCGGGAGATTGCGGGGCAAGCCCGCAATGACGGTATGTAGTACAGGTTTTTTTGGTCATACACGGAGTGTATGACCAAACGGACGCTTGCTCATTCACAGCCACGTAGAAAATGCTTATTTTCAATCTTCCGACAATACTGCTAAATCCCATTCGTAAATTTCGGAGCGGTAAAGCCCCTTTTCTATAATCGGGTCGTTTTGGGCAACTTTTTGCGCATCCTCAATGTTTTGAGCTTCAAAAAGGCACATTCCTCCATCTGTATTTGAAAACCCGCCGCCTAAAAAATACCGCTCTTTAGCAATATTTTTAACATACGTTAAATGGTTCTCGAAGTCCTGACCTGTCATTTCATTTTCTCCGGTCTTAAAATCAACTCTTACAAATAACTTGCAACCTTTTTTCAAATGCATTTTCTTTTCCCTCCCGTAGCTAATATAAATTTTCTGCGTAACGAACACGCAATCACGGATATGTCATTATATCCCTTAGGAAAGCGTTCAAGGAATCGGGCGTTTTTTGTGCGTGGGAAAGCGCCCTCACATCAATAATAAAACCGGCACATCAGCGCGGCTGTTTCGGCCCGTGTGATTGGGGCCAGGGGGTTGATGCGCCCGCCCGCGCCGCTGACGACCTCCATGCCCGCCAGCGTCTGCACTGCGCGCAGGGAGAACGCGGGGATGTCCGCGGTATCGGTAAAGCCCGTCAGGCGGGAGCGCGCGTGGCCGGGGGGCAGCGTCGCGTACAGGATATAGAACAGCTCGGCGCGCGTCATGGTCCCGTCCGCGTCCAGCAGCGGCCCCGCCTCCGACGGCTTGCCGCTGACCAGCCCCGCCTCGGTCACGGCCCGCACCACGGCCAAATCCTCCTCGCCAAGGTGGCCGATGTCGATAAAGGGCAGCGGAGAGGCCGGATCAGACGCTGTATCCAGCTCCAAAATCCGCGTCAGCATCCGCATGACCTCCAGGCGCGTGACGCTGCGCAGCGGGCTGTAGGCCCGCAGGCCGTCTATGCGCTCCGTGTCCAGCAGCCCCCGGTCGTCGAGGAAGTCGACATAACCCGTGTACCACTCGTCCGTGCCGTCCGGCCGGACGGTGTCGGCGATGGAATCCTCCGCGTCCCGGCGTCCGAAGAACGGCGTATCCGACGCCTGCGCGCGCCGCCCCAGCACGTCGGCCGCCCCGACCGAAAGGATATGCAGGCCGCTTTCAGGCATCGGAACGCGCGCCTCGGCGGTCACGCCGCCCGCCCACTCCAGGCCCGTCAGAACCGCCCCGTTCCAGCGCACGGTGATCTCCGGGCAGGGCGCGCCGTTCTCGTCCCGCACCGTCAGGCGATAGACCAGCTCGCCGGTCTCCCCGTCCGGCACGGGCGGCTCAATCTCAATCACAATGCCGTTTTCATAAGCGTCCTCCACCGTGACGGGGAGGGAGACCGTCCGGCCGCCGCCCGTGACGGTGATCCGCCCGCTCCGGTTCGGCACAAGGGACGCGGTAAACACGCCCTCCGGCGTGAGCGTCCCGATATCGCCCTCCAGCGTCCACTCAAAGAGATCGGGGGAGAGCGCCGCGGACATGCGGTTCCACGTCCCCTCCGCCTTCAGGCGCGCGGACTTTCCGGCGGGGACCGCCAGCTCCGTCAGGACACGGCCCGTGTCCGCGCTGATCAGCGTCAGGGTATCCAGAACCTCCGTGACCGTCACCCGCGCCGTCCCGGCGGGACCGCCGCCCTCGGCCTGGAACACAATCTCTGTCCGGCCCGCTTGCAGCGCGCGGAACCGCAGGCCGTCGGTCACCCCCACGGCGCTGTCGTCCGGCGCGGCGGCGACGCCCCGGAGCGGGGCGGGCACGGCGCGGTAATGCTCGTCGGCGGCCAGCAGCGAAAAATCCATCACCGCGCCCGGCATCATCACCGCGTACGCGGGCTTCGGGAACAGCCGCGCCGCGCTCCCGTCCGACAGGGGCGCGGTGTTGCACAGCAGGATAAAGTCGGCGCAGCGGCGCATCGAGCCGCCGGAAGGCCGGTTGACAAGCTGCGCCTCCGTCTCGCCGGGCAGGCGGGCGAACATCGTCGTCGAGCCGCCGCCGTCCAGCTCAAAGGCCCGCACACACCCCAGCTCGATCATGCGCCCGGCCAGCTCGCCCAGGGTCAGCCCCTCGCTGTAGCCGGACTGCCTGCCGTCGGCGGTGTACAGGACGACGGTTCCGTCGGCGGTGACGCCCGCGGCGGTGCGCGGGGCGCGCGTGTTGTCGGAGGCGGCGCGGTTCTGACCGTCCTGTACAAGATTGCTCATGCCGCCCATGACGAACGCGGCGTCGTTCCAGCGCGCGTCGGAGCAGGAAACCGTCAGGGTCACGGCGTCACCCTCTTGCAGGAAGGCCAGCCGGTCGATCTCGCTTTGGGTACTGGCGGCCAGCACCATTTCGCCCGCGGCGAAGACGTGGGAGGCGTTGCCCTCGATCACCCGCGTGACCGTGCCGGTCAGCGTCCGGCCCGGCGCGAGATCGCCCTCGACCTGCAGGACGACCTGCAAGCCGTTTTGCGTGATCTGCGTGTGGGTCCCGAAATCCGGTGTGTAGAGGAAGATATTATCGGGGCTTCGCACCCGGTTGAGCTGGTCTACGGCGACCGTGCCGTCCCCGCTTGTGACGCGGATGGTCAGATTCGGCTCTCCGAAGATCACGGAGCCGTCCGCGAAGAAGCCGACGGCGGGCTGGGTCCAGAAGTTCAGGCTCGTCAGGACGCCGTCACGGATACGCAGTCCGATGGGCGTCATGTAGGTCACGTTGAAGTAGCCGGCGTTGATGCCGCCGATCACGTCATAGCCCTGGCTTTTGGCGCGGTTTACCGCTTCCTGAAGGTTCAGCCCGCGCCCGAAGATCGTGCTTGGTCCCGTGACGACGGGCAGCAGGTTTTCGCCCGGCTGGAAGGCGAGGACGCGCTCCTCGGTCAGGCGCGTCCGCCCGTGCAGCAGGGTGTTGGCCGCAAACGCCGCGTCCGCCGCCGGCGTGTATGTATGAGAGCGGAAATAGGTATGCTCCCCGCCGGCAAAGGAGATCGCGGCCAGCCCCTGGGGCCGGCTGTCCTCCGGCGGTTCCTGCGCGAAAGCAGGCGTTCCGGCCGCAAGGCAGAGCGCGAGGAACAGGGCGGCAATGCGTTTGTACATGGCGGCGATCCTCCGGTATGTAAAGCGTTGCGGGAATACAGGTATATTATACCGGACGGGGACGGCGGGCGCAAGGGGAGGTTTGCCCGGCGTTTTTGCAAAAACCCCTCTTGCGTTTTCCCCGGAAACGTGTATAATATATAAATTGTCGCCCTTCAATGAGGCGTGCATGGGCCCTTAGCTCAGTTGGTCAGAGCGGCCGGCTCATAACCGGCTGGTCCCGGGTTCGAGTCCCTGAGGGCCCACCATGAAACCGTCAACCCCGCGGCCTGTATTTTCGTTTGGG
>WRLJ01000011.1 GCA_009777685.1 Oscillospiraceae bacterium
AGGGGGGCTGGGGGCGGCACGCCCCCAGTGGGGGGCTCCGGGGGAGACCTCCCCCGGAAATGCCTGAACACCACCCAAACCCACAGCCGGACGGGCAACCGGTGAAAGCCTTCCCCCGAAGTTTGCGGATAACCTGCGGGACGCCGAGGTCTGCGTCCCCTACGGTCTGTGCGGTGGGGCAAACAGCCGCACGGGCAAACGGTGAAAACCCGTTCCCCCGAGAGTTTGCGGATAACCTGCGGGACGCGGAGGGCCGCGTCCCCTACAGGGATTTGCGGCCCCCCATTCGTAGGGCGCGATGCCCACATCGCGCCATGTTCCCCCAGCCCCGCGCGGACATTCACAAAAAAGGTCTTGTTTTCGCGGTCCTTTTCGTGTATTCTGTAGGTATGGTGATACCCCTTCAACGGGGACGCCAAACATAATTAGGAGGTTCGGACATGAAGACAACCAAGAGGCTTTGGGTCCTCACCCTCGCGCTGGCTCTGATTCTCACGCTCATCCCGGCGGTATCCGCTGCGGGGGAGTACACGGCGGAGTTCGCCGCGCAGTTCAATCCCGACGTCAACGGGGACGTGGGCGAATGGCCTGATTTGAGCGGCGTTTCCATCGCCTTTGACCTGGGCGCGGAGTCCACGCTCACCGTCGAGTTTGACGCGCCGGTGGCGTTCGGCGGAAACTACGCGGCCATCAACACCGACGTGCCGTTCCCCGGCCATACCGGAGAGATCGTCTCCTTTACGCTGGACGGCGTGGAGGTGGAGATGGGCGCGGCCTATATCAACGGCGAGGGCATCGGCGGCGGCCTGCGGCTGGCCCTCTGCAACAAGTGGAACAGCGACATCGAGGAGCAGCCGGTCGACGTCGAGACCCTGGGTGAGTTCAGCGTTCTTGAAATTACCTTTATTGTCTTCTCCTCCGACGAGCCCCCGCCCCCGCCGCCCCCCGCGCCGGAAACCCCCGCGTTTGACCCCAACGGCGAATACACCGCCTATCTCGGCATCCAGGGGTCCAACTGGATTTTCCGCAACGCGTGGGCGGACGCCTCCTTCGGAGAGAATGGCAGCGTCTGGGCGGACTACGACGGGAACCATTTCTTCAGCCTGTTTGAGACGGAGGACGGCTCGGTCCATCCCGGCACGTTTACCGACGTCACCCTCAAAGGCAACGGTACATACCGGGCCTCGCTCACCGGCGCCGACTTCTCCGGCTCCATCGCCAACGGGGCCGCGGATGCCTTCAACCTGCTCTTCCTGTCCACCAACATCCCCATCGCCGGAGAGCCGCTGGAATTCTCCGACGTGAGGGTGATCATCGGCGGCAGCACAAGGCACACCTTCCGCGACATGGACACCATCGTCATCGAGGGGGCCGACAAGGGCTATTACGAGATTCACTGCATCAACCGCTGGAACGGCGAGCTGGGCGGCGAGGACGGCCTGTTCGGCTACGTCGTGCCGACCGGCGGCGAAGAAATCGCCATCGAGTTCACCGTCAGCGGCTTTGCCTATGACAACGAGGACGCGGAGCCTCCCGCGCCCACGCTGGCTCCGCCCCCGCCCACCGAGCCGCCCGCGCCGGCTGAAGACGGCGGCGGCCTCCGGGTCTGGCTTCTGGCGCTGATCCTCCTCGGCGCGGCGGCTGGCGCGGCGGCGATCGCCGTGGCGGTGGTTGTGCTGGTGAAGAAGTCGAAGAAAAAACAATGAAAAAGATCGTTTGTATCACGCTCCCGCTGATTCTGGCGGTTTTGCTCGGCGCGTGCGGCTCGCCGCCCGCCGCTCCCTCCGTCCCGCCGTCCGCCCCCCCTCCAAGCGAGGGGCCGGGCGGCGGGGAGAGCAGCCCGTCCTCGCTGGAGCTGGCCCGTCTGATGGGCTACGGCATCAACCTCGGCAACACAATGGAGGCCTGCGACAGCGGCAACCGCGTCCCCAACCGCGAGCCGTCCGTGTATGAAACCATGTGGGGCCAGCCGGTGACCACGCCGGCCATGATCACCGGCTACAAAAACGCCGGCTTTCAGACCCTGCGCATCCCCGTCGCGTGGACCAACGCCATGGACTTTGAAAACGATGTGTTCACCATTGACGACGCCTACCTTGACCGCGTGGAGGAGATTATCAACTACGCGCTGGACGAGGATATGTATGTCATCGTCAACAACCACTGGGACCACGGCTGGTGGAGCCTGTTCAGCCATCCCGAGCCGTCGGAGCGCGACAGGGCAATGACCGTTTTCACCTCGATGTGGACCCAAATCGCCGAACGCTACAAGGACTATGACCACCGCCTGGTCTTCGAGCCGGCCAACGAGGAGTGGGGCCACCGCTTCAACGACAAAACCGCCTTCAACCCCCTGCCCGACCGCCTCGACGAGGACGAGTGCTACGCGCTGCTGACCGAGCTGGCGCAGGTGTTCGTCGACCTGGTACGGGGAACCGGCGGGAACAACGCCGACCGTTTCCTGCTGATCCCGGGCTATAACACCGACGTCGCCAAGACCGTCGACGACCGCTTCCAAATGCCCGCCGACACGGCGGACAGCAAGCTGATGCTCTCGGTGCATTACTACACGCCGTGGAGCTACTGCGGGGACACCTCCGGCGTGGGCCACTGGGGCAGAACGGGCGAGGTCGAGGAGATGAACCAGCTGCTGGGGATGCTGACCAAGTACACCGATATGGGATACGGCATCGTGCTGGGCGAGTGGGGCGTCCTGGATAACGAGGGGCCGGACCGGCTGAGTTATTTCACCAACTTTCTGGACAACTGCGACTTATACGGCTATGTCCCGCTGCTGTGGGATACCGGCGGGCTGTATGACAAGGCCGTGTGCCGCATCAACGCCCCCGACATCGCCGAGCTGTTTCTCAACCGCGCCGAGCGGAGCCTGACGGCGGACGAGCTGATCGCGGAGGCGCGGCTGAACATGGACTGGTCGCTCCGGAAGGCGGCCAACCGGCCCGAGACCGTCATCACCGCCGACGAGGCGTTCGCGTGGATCATGTTCGCCAGCGGCGACTGGTCGGTCCTGTACTGCAATCAGGATAAGTACGACCCGGATGTGATCTCCGCCGGCGTCGCCGCGTCCGACGCGGAGGTGACGGCCGGCGCGGGTACCTATACGGTGTCGCTGGACTTCACCGGCACAAGCGCCGGATTTGCCGACGGCCTCGTGTTCTCCGCCGTGGGCATCGTCAACGGCGAGATTCTCTTCCCCGGGTATTACATGGAGCTGACCGAGGTCTTGATTAACGGCGAGCCGGCCGTGTTTTCCGGCCTGCCGTACACGACCAACGACAATCCGGTCACCACGCGGGTCAATCTCTACAACCACTGGGTCGACAACATCCCCGCCGAGGCCAGGGTTCTGGGGGGCGACCTGTCCGGCGCGACTCCGGTCCCGCTGGAAAACTACGTCGACACACGCATCGAAACCTTGAGCGTGACCTTTGACTACATCGCCCCAGACGAATCTGCCGGAGGGTGAGCGCCATGCCAAAACGCGGGTCTTTCCGGGCTTCGGGCGCGCTGACCGCCGTCTTCCGGATTTATCTCGCCGCGCTGTTCCTGTCAGCGTTTATCCCCTACCTGAATCCGGCGCGGCTGAGCGGCCTGATCAGCAAGAACGCCTCGCTGTTCACCCTGCTGTCCTATCCGGCCATCGGGTCCAACTTTGTCCGCGCGCTGGACCGCGGCTGGGTGGAGCAGCCGGCGCTGACGCTGACGTACCTCGGCACGCTGGTCTGCGGGCTGGGAATCGCGCTGGCCGCCGCGGCCTTCTGCGTCAGCCTGGGCAATGTGAGGATGCGCCGCCTGAGCGCCAAGCTAGCGGGCGGCGCGGCGCTGACCGGGCTGGCGGGGACGGCGGTTCTGCTCCTCGCGCACGGCGCGTTTGCGGGCGCGCCGAACCCGGAGCGGCTGGATCCGATGCTGCCGCCGGGGCTTCCGGCCTGCTTCGGGCTGTTCGGGCTGGCGCTGCTGCTGGCGGCGGCGGTCTGGCTTACTCTGCCCAAGCCCGCCGGAGACGAGCGGTACGAGCTGAAGCCGAAGTACCGGCTGTTTCTGATGATTCTGCCGTTTCTGGCGCTGGTGGCCCTGTTTTCCTATCTGCCGCTGTGGGGCTGGCGCTACGCGCTGTACGACTACCGCGCGGGCTTTGAGCTGACGCGGGAGACCTTCGTGGGCTTCCGGTGGTTCCGGTACCTGTTTTCCAACGCGGCCACCCGCGCCGACATTGTGCGGGTGCTGAAAAACACGTTTGCCATGAGCGGGCTGGGGCTGGCGTTCTCCTGGCTGCCGATGGCCTTTGCCATCTTCCTGTCCGAAATCCGCTTCAACACCTCCAAGCGCGTCGTCCAGACAGTCACCACCATCCCGCATTTCATCAGCTGGGTGCTGGTGTACAGCGTCGCCTTCGCCCTGTTTTCCACCGAGGGCTTTGTCAACTGGGCGCTGGTCGGCACGGGGATCATTCAGGAGGGTACCAACTACCTGACCAGCGGGGAGAACATGTGGCTGAAGATGTGGCTCTGGGGCACCTGGAAGGGCCTGGGCTGGAGCGCGATCATCTACATCGCCGGCATATCGAGCATCGACCCGCAGCTCTACGAGGCGGCGACGGTGGACGGCGCGGGGCGGTTTGCGAAGATGTGGCACGTCACCGTGCCGGGGCTGACAAGCGCCTATTTTGTGATGCTGCTGCTGTCGATTTCCAACATCCTGTCCAACGGCATGGACCAGTATCTGGTTTTCAGCAACGCCAACAACAAAAGCGCCATCGAGGTTCTGGACCTGTTCATCTACAATCTGGGTCTGGCGTCCTCCAGCACCAACATCCCGCTGGCGACGCTGATCGGCGTTTTGAAATCGCTCATCAGCGTGACGCTGCTGTTCGGGGCCAACTACGCCTCAAAATGGGTGCGTGAAGAAAGCATCGTGTAGGGAGGGAAGCTCGTGATGAAAAAAAAGGGAGGCGTCCGTCAGCCCCCGGAGGACCTGCTGTTCACGTTTTTCAACGGCCTGTTCTTCGCGGTCTTCACGCTGCTGTGCATTTTCCCGATCTATTATCTGTTCATCAACACCATCAGCGACAACCGCCTGGTGCAGGCCGGTCTGGTGAATCTCTACCCGCGGGGGGTCCATCTGAACAACTACCGGATGCTGCTCAATGTGAGCGAGCTGTTCACCTCGGCGCTGGTCACCGCGGCGCGGACGGCGCTGGGGACGCTCCTGATGGTGCTGGCCAGCGCGTTCACGGGTTATCTGGTCACACAGCGGGAAATGCTGGCCCGGAAGTTCATCTACCGCTTTATCATCATCACGATGTACTTCAACGCCGGTCTGCTGCCGTGGTTTCTGAACATCTCGATGCTGGGGCTGACCAACAATTTCTGGGGCTATATCATCCCGGCCATCGTCCAGCCGTTCAACATCATTTTGGTCAAGACGTATGTGGAATCCATCCCGAAGGAGCTGGAGGAAAGCGCGTTCATCGACGGCGCGGGGTATTTCACCGTGTTCCGCCGCATCATGCTGCCGCTGTGCAAGCCGATTCTGGCGACCATCGCCGTGTTCGGCGCGGTGGGCCACTGGAACTCGTTCATTGATTCCATCATTCTGATGGGCAGCCAGCCGCGGCTCTATACCCTCCAGCACCGGCTTTGGATTTATCTCAACCAGGCCTCCAACCTGAGCCGGCTGATGGAATCCGGCGGCTCGCTCACGGAGGCCGATCTGGCCGCGGCCCTCAACGGGCGCATCACGTCCCTGACCATCGCGATGGTGACGATCATCCCCATTCTGCTGGTATACCCCTTCATGCAGCGGTATTTCCAGAAGGGCATCATGCTCGGCGCCGTGAAGGGATAAATAAAAAACGGAGGTTTTTGTATGAAACGGACACAATGGATCGCGCTGGCGCTGGTTTTGGTCATCCTCGCCCCGCTGCTGGCGGCCTGTAGCGATGGGGGCGGAAAGGCCCGCCCGCCGGTCGAGCTGGTCATTTATTCCCAGGTCGCCAACTACTCCGGTGTGATGATTGGCTGGGGCGCGGAAATTCTCAAGGAGAAATTCAACGTCACCGTCACGATCATCAACGACGCCACCGACGGGACCTTCGAGACCCGCATGGCGGCGGGCAATCTCGGCGACATCGTGATTTTCGGCTCCGACGGCGACCAGTACAAGGACGCCTCGGAGGCCGGAATGCTGTTCGACTGGGAGGAGGACGGCCTGCTGGAGGAGTTCGGGCCGTATATCCTCCAGCACTTCCCCTACGCGCTGGAGAAGAACCGCGGCATCACCGGCACGCTCCACGGCTTCGGCCACGGCGTGGCCGGCAGCGCCAGCGACCACGCCCGGATGTACTATTACCCCCAGATCCGCTGGGACCTGTACACCCAGCTGGGGCGGCCCGACATCGACACGCTGGAGGATTTCATCCCGCTGCTGGCGCGGATGGTGGAGCTGGAGCCGGTGTCCGACGCCGGGACCAAGACCTATGCCGTCTCCTCGTTTCCGGACTGGGACGGGGACATGGTGATGATGGTCAAGTCCACCGCCGCGCTGTACGGCTGGGAGGAGTTCTACTTCGGTCTCTACGACACCAAGACCCAAACCTGGGAGAACTGCCTGGAGGAGGACGGCTGGTATCTGCGCTGCCTGAAATTCTACAACACGCTCTATCAGATGGGCCTGTACGACCCGGACTCGATGACGCAGAACTGGAACGTGCTTGTGGAGAAATATACCACCGGCGCGGCCCTGTTCAACATCTTCGAGTGGATCGCCAGCTACTACAACACCGAGGAGAACAAGGCGCAGGGCAAGATGATGCGGCCCGTGCCCGCCAAGGACCAGAAGAATCTGGCCGACGGCCTGACCATCTTCGGGCGCAACCGCGTCTGGACCATCGGCGCCAAGAGCAACTATCCGGAGCTGTGCATGGAGATCATCAACTGGTTTTCCACGCCGGAGGGCGTGCTGGCCTATAACTACGGGCCGCGCGGCGTCACCTGGGACTTTGACGAGGACGGCGAGCCGTACATGACGGCGCTGGGCATCCAGTGCCAGGAGGACAAGGAAAACACGCCCATCACCTATAGAGACTATTCGGGCACCTACCGCAACGGCGAGTTCCAGCACAACAACCCCACCTGGGACGTCAACGCCCTCAATCCCGAATCGCCCAGCGGCCAGACCTTCCACTGGGAGTTTTGGCCCAGCACGATCCTCCAGAAGGTCGTGACCCCCATTGAGCAGTCCTGGCGCGACTGGGCCGGGTACATCAAGGAGGACGACTTCCTGAAGGAAAACGGCCACTTCTCCGTCGCCGTCGGCACGGACTATTCCGGCTCCCGGCAGAGCAGCGAGCTGAAAACCACCTGGACACAGGTGCAAAACTGCGTCAAGGACGGCTCGTGGAACGCCATTTACGCCCGGGACGACGCGGAGTTTGACGCCACCGTGGCCAAGATGCGCGCCGACGCCTACGCCTACGGCTTCCAGGAGTGCGTGGACTGGATCGAAATCGAGGTCGGGCGGCGCAAGGCGGCCGAGGATAGAGCAAAATAAACAGCCCGGCGGGCGGCGCGGAAGCGCCGCCCGCGTCACAGCCGGAAAGGAGAATCGCCATGACCGCGCGTGACTATCTGCGCCTTGTGGAGGAGGTCGTTGCCCAAGGCCCGTACACGGACACATGGGAGTCCCTGTGCGCGTATCCCGAGCCGGAATGGTACCGGCAGGCCAGGTTCGGCGTGTTCATCCACTGGGGGGTTTACGCCGTCCCCGCCTTCGCCAACGAGTGGTACGCCCGCAATATGTATATCCAGGGCTCGCCGGAGTATGAGCATCACCGGAAAACCTATGGAAACCATAAGACCTTCGGCTATAAGGATTTTATCCCGCTGTTCCGGGGGGAGCGCTTTGACGCCGGGGAGTGGATGGCGCTGATCCGGGATTCGGGGGCGCAGTACGTCATGCCCGTCGCGGAGCATCACGACGGGTTCCAGATGTATGACAGCGCCCTGTCGGAGTTCAACGCCGCGCGCATGGGGCCGCGCCGCGACGTGCTGGGGGAATTGAAGCGGGCCGCCGAATCGGCGGGCCTGGTTTTCGCCCTGTCCCAGCACCGCGCCGAGCATTGCTGGTTTTTCAACGGGGGACTGGCCTTTGACAGCGACGTGGCCGACCCCGCCCACGCGCCGTTCTACGGCACGCAGCTGCCCATCGGCGGCGCGGACAGCCACGACATCTACGCCGCGCCGCCGCCGCGGGCGCATTGCGAGGACTGGCTGGCGCGCCTTGCGGAGCTGGTGGAGAGGTACCGCCCGGCGGTCGTCTATCTGGACTGGTGGGTGCATAACCTGGGCTTTAAGCCCTACCTGAAAAAATTCGCGGCCTATTACTACAACCGCGCCGCGCAATGGGGCTTTGAGGCCGCCGTCAACTACAAGCACCACGCCTTCGCGCCGGGCGCGGCGGTGCCGGATGTGGAGCGCGGCCGGCTGGACGGCGTCAGCCCGCGGATCTGGCAGTCCTGCACGGCGACGGCGCGCCATTCCTGGTGCCATACCCGCCAAAACGAGTATAAGGACCCGGCGGAGCCGATCTGTGATTTAATCGACGCCGTCAGCAAAAACGGGCGGTTATTGCTGAACATCGGCCCCCGCGCGGACGGCGTGATCCCCGATGAGGACCGGGAGATCCTGCAAGCGATGGGCCGCTGGCTGCGGCAAAACGGCGAGGGCCTCTACGGCGCGTCCTGCTGGGAGACCTTCGGCGAAGGCCCCTCCGCCGAAGGTTGCGGCGGCTCCGGCGGCGAGACGGAGTACACCCCGGCGGACATCCGCTTTACCTGCAAGGGCGGGGCGGTGTACGCCTTTGTGATGCGCTGGCCCGCCGGCGGGGCGGTCACGATCCGGTCCCTGAAAAAGGCCCGCGTCCTGCCGCACGCGGGCGGCGATCTCCCCATCCGGGCGGTCTCCGTGCTGGGCACGGACGCCCCCGTATCCTTCACGCGCGACGAAACGGGCCTGCATATCCGGGCGGAGGGAATCGCGCCGGCGCGCTGCCCGGTGACGGTGAAGATTGCGGTGGAGTGACGGATACCGCCGGCCCGTTACCTGTGCAAAATTAAGGTGCGCGTATGGCAATTCTTTATAATCGGTCATTGACACCCGCGGCTATATCCGATACAATACTGACCCATACATAAAAACAGGAGGAATGCGCGATATGACGGAGCAATTGCGGGAAATGGGGCGGCGGCTGGCCGGCCTGCGTCAGATTATGGACTATACCCCGGCCTCGTTTGCCAAGGCGGCGGACGTGACGGTCGAGGAGCTGACCGCTTATGAAAACGGGGAAAAGGACTTTTCTTTCTCGTTTTTGTATAACGCGGCGGAGCTGCTGGGCGTCGACGTGGTCGACCTGCTGAGCGGCCAGTCGCCGCGCCTGAGTACCTGCTGCCTGGTCCGCCGCGGAGAGGGTCTCAGCGTGGACCGCCGCGCGGCGTATGCTTACAAGCACCTCGCCTTCAATTTCCGCGGCAAGATGGCCGAGCCGTTTCTCGTGACCGTCGAGTCCAGGGAAGGAGGTGAGTCCCCGGCGCTCCACGCCCACGAAGGACAGGAATTCAATTACCTGCTGGAAGGCCGTTTGTCGTTCCACATCGGCGAAATCGTCTATGAGCTTTCCTCCGGGGACAGCATTTATTTTGACTCCGGCACGCCCCACGCCATGCGGGCGCTGGACGGCGGAGCCGCTACCTTTCTGGCTGTGGTCATGAAACATAAATAAAAGAAGGAGTCAACATACATGCCGTTATATGAAAAATACACCGGGCGTCACCGGGATGATTACGCGACGCTGGAGGATTTGCGAAACAACTATACGCTCACGGTTCCGGACGACTTCAATTTCGCCTTTGACTGTCTGGACGTTATGGCCGAGGAAACGCCGGACGGCCTGGCGATGCTCTGGCTGTCCGCGGACGGCGCGGAGCGGCGCTTCACCTACGAGGACATCCGCCGCCTGTCCGTCAAGGCCGCCAACTTCTTCCTCGCGCAGGGCATCGGCAAGGGCGATATGGTCATGCTGACCCTGTCCCGCGACTGGCGGTACTGGCCGGTCCTGATGGGCCTGCACCGGATGGGGGCCGTCGCCGTTCCCGCGACCTATCTGCTGACGAAAAAGGATTTCGAATACCGCATGAACGCCGCTTCCATCAAGATGCTGCTGACCACGCCGCGCTTCGGCGTCACGGCCGCCATGGAGGAGGCCCTGCCGGAATGCCCGACGGTTGAGAAGCTGGCGGTGTTCGGCGGCGCCGTGCCCAATGACCGCTGGATCGACTTCGACGCCGGATGGGAGGCCGCGCCCGAAACGCCGGTCCCCCGGAGCACCGTGAAATCCGACATGATGCTGCTGGCCTTCTCCTCCGGCACGACGGGATACCCCAAGATGGTCTGGCATGACTATACCTATCCGCTGGGGCACATTATGACCGGCTGCTTCTGGCATCGCTGCGAGGAGGGCGGCCTGCACTTCACGATCTCCGACACGGGCTGGCTGAAAAGCCTGTGGGGCAAGATGTACAGCCAATGGCTGGCCGGCAGCGCGATCTTCACGTATGATTTCGACCGGTTCTCCGCGCCCGATATTCTGGAGAAAATCGCCCGTTACAAGGTCACGACCTTCTGCGCGCCGCCGACGATGTACCGTTATCTCATCAAGGAAGACCTCAAGCAGTACGACCTGTCCTCGCTGAAGCACTGCGTCACGGCGGGGGAGGCCCTCAACCCCGAGGTTTACAAGGTCTGGCTGGAGGGCACGGGGCTGAAAATCTTCGAGGGCTTCGGGCAGACGGAGACGACCCTGTGCTGCTGGACGGGCTATCCGTGGATGCAGCCGCGCCTTGGCTCGATGGGACTGCCCGCGCCGGGCTACCGCATGATCATCGCCGACGAGACGGGCAGGGAGGTCGGCCCCGGCGTGACGGGCGAAATCTGCATCCGCACCGGCGAGGCGGACGGGGGCAAGCCCTTCGGCATGTTCTCCGGCTACTTCCGCGACGAGGAAATGACCCGCAGCGTGTGGTATGACGATCTGTACCATACCGGCGACACGGCCTATACGGACGAAATGGGGTTTTTGTGGTATGTGGGCCGCACGGACGACGTGATCAAGTCCTCCGGCTACCGCATCGGGCCCTTTGAGGTGGAAAGCGTGCTGATGGAGCATCCGGCGGTGCTGGAATGCGCCGTCACGGGCGTTCCCGACCCCGACCGCGGCATGGCGGTCAAGGCGACGATCGTGCTGACCAAGGGCTATGAGCCGTCCGACCTGCTGACCAAGGAGCTGCAAAACCACGTCAAGAAAGCCACCGCGCCGTATAAATACCCGCGCGTGGTGGAGTATGCCGACGCGCTGCCCAAGACGATTTCGGGCAAGATCCGGCGCGTGGAAATCCGGGCAAAGGATTCGGAGAAATGAGTGGCCGCCGCGGCAAACGACAGGGAGAACGCCCCGCGCGCATCCGCAAACGGTATGCGGGGATCGCCGTTGTCCTGGGCGCTGCCGCGCTGGCGGTTATCCTATTGTTCCCGCCGGGCCGGACGCCGGCGTACACGCCGGAGACGGACGCGCCCGCCTCCGGCAGTCCTCCTCCGGCGGAGAGCGCCGCGCCGTCCCCCCCGCCCAGCGAGGAACCCCCGGCGGCCGCCTCGCTGACCGTCGAGGCCGGGCCGGACGCCGTGATGCCCGGCGCGGAGGATTTCCTGACCGACCCCGCGCGGTTTCCCGGCGCGGTGCTGGAGGGCCTTCCGGAGCCGGAGGCGCTGCTGACGCCCGGCCGGTATCCGCTGCGCGTGCGGGCGGGCGGGGTTTGGCTGGAGACGGAGCTGATTGTCGCGGATACGACGCCGCCCGCGGGCGTTCCCGCGGATGTGACCGTTTGGCAGGGCGACGCGGCGGAGGCGGAGGCGTTTGTGACGGACATCGAGGACGTTTCCCCCGTGACCGTGCGCTACCGTGACCCGCCGCCGGACACCGCCGTGCCCGGTGAGCACGGGGTGACGGTCATCCTGGAGGACGCGCACGGCAACGCCGCCGAAATCACCGCCAGCCTGACCGTGCGCGAAGACCGCGCGCCGCCGCGCATCGAGGGCGCGAGGGACCTGACGTTCTTTCTCGGCGACCGGGCCGCCTACCGCCGGGGCGTGACGGCGCTCGACCGGCGCGAGGGCGCGGAGGACCTGGAGCTGGACCTGGAGGTAAACAGCTCCGCCGTGAATCTGGCGGAGCCGGGGGACTATCCGCTGACCTACCGCGCCGTGGACCGGGCGGGCAACGAGACGGTTGAGACCGTGCGGGTCACGGTGCTGGAGGTTACGGAGGAACGCGTCGGGGAGCTGGCCGGCGCGCTGCTGGAGGAAATCACCCATCCGGACATGAGCATTTACCAAAAGGCCTATGCGATCTACACCTGGGTCACGGGCCGCATCTACTACGCCGGAAGCGCGGAGAAGGACAGCGTCCCGCTGGCGGCGTATCTGGGCTTCCAGACCCGCCAGGGCGACTGCTACACCTTCTACGCGCTCTCGGAGGTTCTGCTGACGCGCATCGGGGCCGAGTGTCTGAGGGTAGACCGCATTGACGGGTATGTCAATCACTACTGGAATCTGGTCAACCTGGGCGACGGGTGGTACCATTTCGACACCACGCCCTTTACCATCCCCTGCGACACATTTCTGTTTACCGACGCGCAGGCCGGGGAATACACGCGCATCCAGCGGGAGACGGTCCGGAACTGTTATAAGTTCGACCCGTCCCTGTATCCGGCGGTCAACACCGAACCGTCGAGTCAATTTACGGGAATCACGCCATGAACATCAATGTACTGGAATTGCTGGAGTCCGCCGCCGCGCGGTGGCCGGACAGGGTCGCGCTGAGCGGCGGGGGAGAGAGCCTGACCTTCGCGCGGCTCCGTGACCGCGCGCGGGCGGCCGGCTCCTTTCTGCTGGCGCGGGGGATTTCCTCCGTGCCTGTTTTGGTTTGCATGGGCCGCCGTCCCGAAACCGTCGCGGCGTATTTCGGCGCGGTATACGCCGGCTGCCCGTACCTGCCCGTGGAAGAGGACGCGCCGCCGCGCCGCGCGCGCCAAATCCTCGAGGTCCTGAGCGCGGGGCGCCGCGCGCGCCCCGCGGCCTTTTGCGACGCGGGCACACGCGCGCGGCTGGAGGGACTGCTGGAGGCGGACGCGCTGTACGACGCCGGCCAGGCCATGCAAACGCCGCCAGACGCGGCGGCGCTGGCCCGCGCGCGCGCCAGCGCCATTGACGCCGACCCCGTCTACACGGTGTTTACCTCCGGCTCGACGGGCGTTCCCAAGGGCGTGACGGCGTGCCACCGCAATGTGCTGGACTACGCGCACAGCCTGACCGGCGCGCTGGGGTTTGACGGGGATACCGTGTTCGGCGTGCAGGCCCCGCTGTCCATCGACGCGTGTCTGAAGGAGCTGCTGGCGGTGCTGCTGACGGGCGCGCGGGCGGTGCTGATCCCCGGAAATCTGTTTATGTTCCCGCTGAAGCTGGCGGAGTTTCTCAACGAACACGAAATCAACACGCTGTGCTGGACGGCCTCGGCGCTGACGATGCTGTCCGCCTACGGCGCGTTGGAGGAGGAGCCGCTCCGCTCTGTGCGCACCGTCGCCTTCGGCGGCGAGGCGCCGCCTCCGGCGCAGGTGGCCCGCTGGCGCGCGGCCCTGCCCGGGGCGCGGCTGTTCAACCTCTACGGCCCGACGGAGGCGACCGGCATGTCGTGCTGGTATGAGATACCGCAAGCCGTCTCTCCCGACAGGCCGGTCCCTGCCGGCAAGCCCTTTCCCAACACCGCGATCCTGCTGATCGGGGAGGACGGGAACGCCGCGCCTCCGGGGGAAACGGGGGAGATTTATATCCGCGGCGCGGGCGTCACCCCGGGCTACTGGGGCGACCCGGAGAGAACAGACGCCGTGTTTGTCCAAAACCCGCTGCACCGCGCGTTCCGCGACCCCGTCTACCGCACCGGCGATCTGGGCCGGTACGACGAAAACGGCGATTTGGTCTTTGTCTCCCGCCGCGACGGGCAGGTCAAGCACATGGGCCGCCGCATCGAGCTGGCGGAGATCGAGCTGTGCGCCGCCGAGGCCGAAGACGTGCGCCGCGCCTGCTGCGTCCACGACGCGGGCCGCAGCAGGCTCACGCTGTTCTACGAGGGCGGGGCCGCGCCCGCCGAGGTCGCCGCGTATCTGCGGGAGCGGCTTCCGAGGTACATGCTGCCGCAGGCGTACCGGCCCGTGGAGCGTCTGCCGGTCACGGACAGCGGAAAAACAGACAGGGAACGCCTGAAAACCCTGTAGGGGACGCGGCCCTCCGCGTCCCGCAAAATGTCCCCAACGCACGCGCCGGGGGGGAACGCGACCCAAACTGCGTGCGTACCCACGGCGCGCCGAGGGCGTCGCGCCCTACAGCGTGTGCGTCGGGGCAAACGCGGCGCATGGGCAACCACGGGCGGCAGATTGCCGCCCCTACACGGTTTGCGAGGGTTTCCCCATGCCGGGTGCGTTGGGGACGTTTTGCGGGACGCAGGTGTCGCGCCCCTACAGGACGCGCCGCAGTCCGTCGTCCGTTTCTTCCAGCGCAAAGAACGCCGCGCGCTCCAGCGGCGTTTGATTCGGTGTGTGGATGGTCAGCCAAAGCCGGCCGTCGTCGCCGCGGAAAATCATCCCGTGCCCGCCGTCCTGGGCGAACAGGGGTTTTTCAGCCTGCCGCCAAGGGCCCAAAACCATGCCGGACTCACTGCGCGCATAGCCGATGCAGTAGCCCTCCGCGCCGACGCAGGACCACAGCATCAGCAGTGTCCCGTTCGCCAGGCGGTGCAGGAAGCAGCCGTCCGTCACATACCCCTCGATGCGGTTGCTGGGGGAACGCGCCAGGCCGCTCCACGGGGCCTCGGAGGAAGAAAAGAGCGTGACCGGCTCCCCCTCCGGGGCGCGCAGGTCCCGGCTCAAACGGGCGGCGCATACGGTTCCGTCGCCGATTTGCACCCACTCGTGGCAGAACACCAGCCACGGCTCCCCCGCTTCGCCGATATGCAGCGTGCCGTCCAGACACATCCAGTCTCGGGGCGTGACCGGGCCGTCGCTCCACGGCGTGTACGGCCCGGCGGGCCGCTCCGCGCGCAGGACCGCCGTGCCCCGCTTATAGCCCTCGCCGAGAAACGAGGCGAACATATAGTACGCGCCGTCATAGGCGAACACCTCCGGCGCCCAGAAGTTTTTCGTGCCCCAAAACCCGGCGGGCGGGCGGAAGGCCTCAACCGGCCCCTCCCACTCCAGCAGGTCGCGGCTGGTATACGTGTCAAAGCCGGCGCCGGGGCCGTTCCAGATATCCCTGTCGGTCGACCCGAACAGATAGTACCGCCCCTCCGCTTTCAGGATGAACGGGTCCCGGATTTGAATGCCGCCTGTGCGCATCGCTCTCCCCTGCCCTTGTCTCTAAAGGTTCCATTCAGCTGGAAGATATTCCCGCGTGTTGGCGATCATATCGTCCGCCAGACCGCGCAAATCCGCTTCGGGGACACGGGCGCACAGCGGGTCGCGGGCGAAGGCGCGGTAGACGGCCGCGCGCGAAGGGTGCAGGGCCGCGTGCAGAATCTCCGTCTGGTTTTCCGCGTGCGGCGCGGTCAGCGCGGCGATATCCGCCTTCAGCGGGCCGGCGGCGACGGGGCGCACATCGTCGAAGGAGAACACCGCGTTGGTCTCGACCACCGTTTCCGGCGGCAGGTTGGCGATTTGGAGCGCGGCGTTGGGCAGGTTGACGTTGCTGACCACGCGGCCCAGCCCGCACAGGGATTTGATCAGCAAAATGCCCTCCTCGCCGGACGGCGTGAGCCGTACCTCCTCGCGGCCCGAGACGAGCGCTTCGCTGCGGGCCAGACGCCGCTCCAGGTCCCGCTCCCGCCAATCCACGCCGGTCAGGTAAAAGCCCCAGCTTTCCGCTGCGGCGGGGTCGCGCAGGTAGCCGTCACCCGGCATAAACTCGGCCAAATGACGGTCTCCGGCGGCGGCGATCCAGCCGTAACGGCGGAACAGGTCGAATTTCAGCCGGTTGTTGCAGCGAAAGCTCCTGTCCGGCATGGCGTTTCCGGTATCCTCGAAGCCGGTTTCATAAAACTCGTCCACGAAGTCCGCGTACAGCTTCATCAAATCGCGGTTTTGATAAGAAGCCCGGTCAAACCAGGTAAAATGGTTCAGTCCCAGCACATTGACATGGATATCAGAACGGGCGATGCCCTCCAGGCCCAGCGCGCGGCCCGCCGCCGCGGCCAGCAGGGACTGCATCCCGAACACCTCGTGGCAGCAGCCCAGCGCCTTGATGCCGGGGAAAACATGGTACAGCGTGCGGACGCACAGGCTCATGGGGTTGGTGTAGTTGATGACCCACGCATCGGGGGCGTATCTGCGGATGGCCGCGGCAAACCCGGCAAAGACGGGGACGGTGCGCAGGGCGCGGATCATGCCGCCCGGTCCGACCGTATCCCCCACGGATTGATAGACCCCCAGACGCTCCGGCAGATGGACGTCCGAGCGCATTTCGCGGAACGTGCCCGGCAGAATGGAGATAA
>WRLJ01000012.1 GCA_009777685.1 Oscillospiraceae bacterium
GGGGGGGGAAGGGGACCCCGCCCCGCCGTCTGGGAATGGCCAAATTCCCCTCCTTGGAGGGGTGGCACGAAGTGCCGGGGTGGTTCGTGACCCCACGGCGTGTACGGAACTTTGTCAATCCTCAGTCGGCTTCGCCGACAGCTCCTTTAGAAAAGGAGCCTTAGGGCGCACAAGCCTCCTTTCGTAAAGGAGGTGGCACGCCGTCAGGCGTGACGGAGGATTTTAGGGCGGGCTACGTGTTTGGGAAATACGGCGGGCGATTGGAAATCGCCCCTACGGGGTTTCCAGTCCTCCGCCGTAGAGGCGCACTCCGTGCGCCCGTCGTTTCCCCAAAAATGCCCCCGCCCGTTTACCCTGTGATAAACCTCCGCACCCTGTTCTCCCGCGCGTTTGGGTTGAGGGTCAAAATCCGCTCCGTGAGGGCTTCGACGGCTTCCTCCGCGCCGATCTTGGCCGCCCGCGCAAAGACCTCCGGCGGCCAGAAGCTTTCGGTGGTGCAGAAGACCGTGGAGGACCAGCCGTATTCCCGGCCTGTTTGCGAAATCTTCGCCTGCCGGCCGGAAATGGTCAGGTAGAGCTTCATTTGCAGCTCCGTCAGGGCCGCGCCGAATTTGCTTTTGTCCTCCCGCGCAAACCCGGCGTGATGCTTGATCTCCTCCAGCGGCAGGCTGCCCCAGCCGGCGACCGCGTCATAGACGCGCTTGGCGAAATGGCTGACCGTTCCGTCGGCGTACTCGTCGTAAAACGACCGCCCGCCGCGCCGCGCCGCCAGAAAATACGGATACCACTCCCGGGTGAGGTACCCGGCCTTTTGGAAGAACAGCTTGGCGTAGGCGATGTCGTCGCGCTCGTCCAGCACGCGCATCCGCCACTCCCACGGGTCGGTGTCGGGGTCGC
The DNA here is from genome assembly GCA_009777685.1 of Oscillospiraceae bacterium. Lineage (GTDB taxonomy): Bacteria > Bacillota > Clostridia > Oscillospirales > UBA929 > WRLJ01. The sequence continues at coordinate 898 of WRLJ01000012.1, forward strand.
CGGTGTGCCAGACAATGCCGGTCTCCTCCTCCGCGCCCCAGCCGTAGCGGAACAGGGCGAACACGCCGTCGTCCCGGCCGCCGACCGCGCCGGAAAATCCGGCCTCCCGCAGCGCGGCGATGAAATCGCCGTAATTTCGGATCATACCCATCCCCCCGTGAGGCCCCGGTCTACCCGTCCTCGTTGACTCTGACAATTTTGCAGGCGGCAATCTGCCGCCCGCGGACGCGCAATGCGCGCCCCTACATACCGTCATTGCGGGCTTGCCCCGCAATCTCTTGGGGACACCTCACGAATACTGGGGGGATTGCGGGTCAAGCCCGCAATGACGGGGTAGTACATCGCATTCCATGAAACCGGGGTTTCCGAGGAAGTCTATTTTGTCATCCACGGAACCGGGACCCCTTGCGCTAATACTCCGGGACCGAACGGGGTGATTTCTCCTGTTTCCGGATGGGTCGGTTGGTCAACGCAAAACAAAAAGCCGCTCTTTCCGTATCTGCCGAGTTTGCTCTGGTCGTAGCGTTCGCTATCCATACAAATGCTGACGGCTTTCAAGGCGACCGCCACTTCCTGGCTTCCCTCGAACAGCGCATGTTCCCATAAAAACTCACATTCGATATTCAAAAAACATTCTTTGATGCGCGGCGCGTTGACCGTTGCGGCGTTCTCCGCCGTTAAGCCGGAGGCGGTGATTTCATCGGTTTCAAACTGATTGTTGCCAATCGTCTTGATACAGCGGTCATAGATGTCGTTTGAGGGGAAATTTAACACACACGCCTTCGTTTCTTTCAGGGATTGATACATGTGCCCGCCTGGATTGACCTTTCCCAGGATACAGATAAAGTTGTCCGCCCCGCTTCCCGCAAAGCTAGACCAAGATTGCAGGCAGGCGTTTTCTTTCCCGTTCGATTTCCACCCTGTGACGACGAACACCAGCGACGGCATAGCGGTCACAAAATCATACCATGACAGATGACCGCAGGCCTCCAAGTATGGCCCGGTTTCATATCCGCCCAGCTTCTCCGGTCGTTCAAAAAGAGAAATGTCTTTTTTCATAACAGCTGTACTCTCCTCTGTTTTTAATGCGGCGTGTCTGGTTTAACGGGCAGTTCTCCCCATAGCTTTAGACGAAAACGCACCAGTTTACGCCGAACTGATCCCGGATCCCCGCCATCAGCGGGCTCCAATCCGTCGGCCCGTGATACGTGAACGTCCCGCCCGCGCTTAATTTTTCGATGATTTCCCGCACAAGCTCCTCTTTCCCCGCGCCGAAATGCAGGCAAAACTGCATGGAATTTCCGGTTTCAACTTCCGGCTCCAGGGTTTCGCAGACGGCCAGAACCTGCCCGTAAATGTCCAGCTCCGCGTGGGCGACCGTTCCGTTTTCGTGCCGGTGGTCGCACAGCACGTTCGCCCCAAAGACGCTTTGGTAGAACGAAACCGCTGTATCGCTGTTCTTTACATAGACCTGCATCATAGAGCGTTTCATACACGGTCCCCCTTTTGCGCGCATTTCGTTTTTATCATACCACCCCAAACACGACAACAGTATGCCCTGTTTATGGATACCGGGATAAAATTTTTACAGCGGCGGCTTTTAGTTCTTCCGCGATAGACTCCGGCTCCAGCACCCGGACGTTCCCGCCGAAGCCGAGCAGCCAGTGTATCAGAAAGTCACGGTTGGTAAAGCCGATTTCCAGGCGCAGGCCCTCCTCCGTTTCGGTATAGCAGTGCAGCCCGTAAGACTCGATGAGCTTATAGCGTTCCGAGGGATCGAACACGGCGGCCAGCTTGATGTCGTCCGTGAAGCGCGCGTTGAAATCCCGCCGCTCGGGCGGGATGTCCCGCACGGCGTATGTTTCCTCGCAAATCTCCAGCTCCCACAGGCGCGCCAGCTTGAACAGCCGCCAGTCCCGGCGTTCCAGGCAGAAGCCGAACACATACCAGGACGACCATTGGAAGAGGACGAAATACGGCTCAATGCGCCGGTGAGACCGGCCCTTTTCATAAAAATAATCAAACGCGATCAGCCGCGCCTCAAGGATGGCGCGTTTGATGGTTTCAATCTTTCCGGTCAGCTGGCCCTTGTAGTGTGAGGCCAGGTCGATGACCACCGGCTCGCGCAGCGACACGACCGCGCCGGCGCCGGCGCGGAGCTTGTCCAGCGTCCGCTCGATATGGGAGCGCTCCGAGACGCTGCCCAGCCCCTTCAAGGCGGCGATCAGGCTGCCCAGCTCCTCGGCGGTCAAAACGCTCTTGTCCAGCTTAAACCCCTCGGCAATCGAAATGCCGCCGCCCGCGCCCGGATATGTGACGACGGGGATGCCCGCCTGGCAGAGCGCGTCGATATCCCGCCCGACGGTGCGGCGGTTGACCTCAAATTTTGCGGCCAGCTCCGGCGCGGTCACACGGTCGTTTTGCAGCAGCACGGTGAGAATGCCCAGCAAGCGGTCCAGTTTCATATAAGCCGCCCCCCGATGGCGCGTATTTGTATCCCATTGTATCATGCCGGGCACAGTCGACGCAAACGAAGGGCGTCCTTGCGCCTTAAAATAACCCTTGACTTTCTCCGGAACATGGCGTAACATAGCATCACAACCGGATATCGGGGGAGCTTGCGCGGACAGGCTGAGAGGAAGCTGATATGGCTTCGACCCCTACACCTGATTTGGGTAATGCCAACGTAGGGATTCGACGCCGAGCGCGGGATATGCCTTACAGGCCTGTCGCGCGTTATTCTTTTGTACGGAGGTTTTGGACCATGCGCCAATACGCCACACAGATGGACGCGGCCCGCCGGGGACTGCTGACGACGGAAATGGAAGCGGTTCTGGCGCGGGAGCCGATCGGCAAAGACGCGCTGCTGGAGGGGATCGCCTCCGGCACGGTCGCCGTCTGCGCCAACAAAAACCACAAAAGCCTGATCCCCGCCGCCGTCGGCGCGGGGACGCGCACAAAGGTCAACGTCAACCTCGGCGTCTCCGGGGATTGCGCGGATTTGGACGCGGAGCTGGAAAAGGCCATGCTGGCCGTCGAGCTGAAAGCGGACGCGATTATGGATTTGAGCTGCTTTGGCAAAACGCGGGAATTCCGGAAACGGCTCATCGAGCTGTCTCCGGTGATGATCGGGACCGTGCCGATGTACGACGCGGCGGGCTATTTCGACGCCGATCTGGCCGCCATCCCGTCGGAGAAATTTATCGAGGTCTTCGGGGTTCACGCCGCCGACGGCGTGGATTTTATGACCGTCCACGCGGGACTGAACCGCAAAACGGCCGAGCGCCTGAAGCAAAACAAACGCTTGCTGAACATCGTCTCGCGCGGCGGCTCGCTGCTGTTCGCGTGGATGGAGATGACGGGGCGGGAAAACCCGTTTTACGAGCATTTTGACCGCGTCCTTGACATCGCGCGGGAATACGACGTGACCCTGAGCCTGGGCGATGCGTGCCGCCCCGGCTGTATCGACGACGCCACCGACGCCGCGCAGGTCGAGGAGCTGATTACCCTGGGAGAGCTGACCCGGCGCGCGTGGGCGCGGGACGTGCAGGTGATGATCGAGGGGCCGGGCCACATGGCCCTCAACGAGATTGCCGCCAATATGCTGCTGGAAAAACGGCTCTGCCACGGCGCGCCGTTCTATGTGCTGGGGCCGCTGGTGACCGACGTGGCCCCCGGCTATGACCACATCACCAGCGCCGTCGGCGGCGCCGTCGCGGGGGCCGCCGGCGCGGACTTCCTGTGCTATGTCACCCCCGCCGAGCATCTGCGGCTGCCGGATTTGGCGGATATGAAGGAGGGGCTGATCGCCGCGCGGATTGCGGCCCACGCCGCCGACATCGCCAAGGGCCTGCCCGGCGCGCGGGACTGGGACAGGCAAATGAGCCGGGCGAGGGCGGACCTGGACTGGGAGAAAATGATCGGGCTGGCCATCGACAGCGAAACGGCGCGGCGCTTCCGGGAATCCTCCCCGCCGGAGCTGGAGGACAGCTGCACGATGTGCGGGAAAATGTGCGCGGTGCGGAACATGAAGAAAATCCTGGACGGCCAGGCCGTTACATTGACGCAGAAAGGGGAGTAGAACGCCATGACCGTAAACGGACAGCCGGCGGCCCTGCGGGAGGCCGTTTCGCTCGGGGAGTTCCTCCGAGACCACGGCTACGACACCCAGCGGGTGGCCGTCGAGAGAAACGGGAGCATCGTGCCCCGAAAGGACTATGAGACACAGACGCTTTCCGACGCCGACAGGCTGGAAATCGTGTGCTTTGTGGGCGGAGGGTGAAGCATGAACTATGACGCTTCCTGGGAACGCGCCATTACAGCGCGGAATATTCCGGGGATTCAAAACAAACTGACAAGCGGCAGGATCGCCGTCGCGGGGTTGGGGGGCCTTGGCTCGAACGTCGCGGTCATGCTGGCCCGGATCGGCGTCGGAAACTTACTGCTGGTGGACTTTGACCGCGTGGAGCTGAGTAACCTCAACCGCCAGTATTACGACACCACGCATCTGGGTCAGCTGAAAACCGACGCGCTGAAAAGCCAGCTGGACAAAATCAACCCCTTTGTCCGGACGGAGACCCGCGCGGTGAAAATCACGCCGGACAACGCGGCCGATGTATTCCGCGGCTGGCCCATCGTCTGCGAGGCGTTTGACCGCGCGGAGTATAAGGCGATTCTTGTCAATGCCCTGCTGGAACAGGGCGGGACGCGGATTGTCGCCGTGTCGGGCCTGGCCGGGTATGACAGCTCCAATGCCATTCAGACGCGGCGGGTGTTTGATAACTTGTATGTATGCGGCGACTTCAAGCCGCCGCCGCGGGAGGGGATCGGCCTGATGGCCCCAAGGGTCTCCGTCTGCGCGGGGCATCAGGCCAATATGGCGGTGCGGCTTTTGCTGGGCATCGGGGAGGCGTGAGGACATGAACGATACGCTGAACATCGGGGGCCGGGAATTTCAATCCCGCTTTATTCTGGGCTCGGGCAAATTCTCGCTGGAGATGACCCGGCTCGTCATTGAAAACGGCGGCGTGGAGATGGCGACGCTGGCCCTGCGGCGCGCCGGCGCGGGCGGGAAGGAGAACATCCTGGACTATATCCCGAAGGGCGTCACGCTGCTGCCGAACACCTCCGGCGCGCGGGACGCGCGGGAGGCGGTGCGCATCGCGCGGCTGGCGCGGGAGCTGGGGTGCGGGGACTTTATCAAAATCGAGGTCATCCCCGACACAAAGTACCTGCTGCCCGACAACGGGGAGACGATCAAGGCCACAGAGATTCTGGCCAAAGAGGGCTTTATCGTCATGCCGTATATGCACCCCGACTTAATCGCGGCGCGGCGCATGGCCGACGCCGGGGCGGCGGCGATCATGCCGCTGGGCGCGCCGATCGGCAGCAACAAGGGACTGCTCACCCGGGATTTCATCAAAATCCTCGTCGGCGAGATCGACCTGCCCATCATCGTGGACGCCGGCATCGGGCGGCCCTCCCAGGCCTGCGAGGCGATGGAGCTGGGCGTCGCGGCGGTCATGGCCAACACCGCGGTGGCCACGGCGGGCGACGCCGGCCTGATGGCGAGCGCCTTCAAGCTGGCCATTGAGGCGGGCCGGAGAGCGTGGCTGGCGGGCCCGGGCCGGGTGCTGGCATACGCGGCGGAGGCGTCCAGCCCGCTGACGGGCTTTTTGGAGGATTGAACCCCATGCGCTGTGAGACCCCCGAACGGGAAGCCATCCCGTCCGATATCCTGGACAAAACGCGGGCGCTGGCCCGGGCGTATGATCCCGCGGCCTGCACCGCCGCAGACGTGCGGAACGCGCTGGGCCGGGACACCCTGACCTTCTATGACTACGGCGCGCTCCTGTCCCCCGCGGCGGAGCCGTTTCTGGAGGAAACCGCGCGGCGGGCCCGGGCGGAGACGCGCCGGCAGTTCGGCACCTCCGTCAGCCTGTTCACGCCGCTGTATATCGCCAATTACTGCGACAATCTCTGCGCCTATTGCGGCTTTCAGCGCGACAACCCCATCGCGCGGGCCAGGCTGACCCCGGAGGAGATCGAAGCCGAGCTGCGCGCGATTGCCCAAACGGGCCTGCGGGAAATTCTGCTGCTGACGGGGGAATCCCGCCGGCACTCGGACCCCGGCTACATCGGGGCGGCGGTCAGGCTCGCAAAGCGGTATTTTTCCGCCGTCGGCCTGGAAATCTATCCCCTGAACACGGACGAGTATGCCCGCCTCCGTCAAGACGGCGCGGACTTTGTCAGCGTCTATCAGGAGACATACGACGAGGAGCTGTACGAAAAGGTCCATGTCAGCGGGCCCAAGCGGGCGTTTTCCTACCGCTTCCACGCGCAGGAGCGGGCCGTTCTCGGCGGGATGCGCGGCGTCAGCTTCGGCGCGCTGCTGGGGCTGGGCGACTTCCGCAGGGACGCCTTCGCGGCGGGACTGCACGCATTTTTCTTCCAGCAGAAGTATCCCCGCGCGGAAATTTCCTTCTCCGTCCCGAGAATCCGCGCCTATGCCAACAACGCGGCCCTCGGCCCTCGGGACGTTGGGGAGCGGCAGCTGCTCCAGGTGATGCTGGCCTACCGGCTCTTTATGCCGTTTGCGGCGATTACCATCTCCACGCGGGAGCGGCCCGGCTTTCGGGACCATGCCGTCGGGCTGGCGGCCACGAGGATTTCGGCGGGCGTAAGCGTCGGCGTCGGCGGGCACGGGGCGGAGCAGAAGGGCGAGGCGCAGTTTGAGATCTCCGACGGGCGGAGCGTGGCGCACATCCATGAGATGCTCCTCAGCCGGGGCCTCCAGCCGGTGTATACGGATTATATCGCCCTGTAATACCATGACATGACGCATGTGTAGGGACGCCATATATGGCGTCCGTGGGCGACCGGGACGGCCTCGGACCCACGCGACCAGCTTGGAAGGCTTGTGACGGCGGCCGCAGGCGGCCGGGACGGCCGCCCATACAACCGGCGTGAACCTTTAGATTATACATTGCAGTAGGGGAAACGGTAAGGAGAGACAGCTATGCGGCGTGTGAACCTGACCCTGTATTTCGTCACCGACAGCACGGGGAGGTCCGAATCCGAGTTTCTGGAAACCGTGCGCGGCGCCTGTGAGGGCGGCGTGACGCTGGTCCAGCTGCGCGAGAAGGAGAAAAGCGGTCTGGCGTACCTTCGTCTGGCCGAAAAGGTCAAGCAAATCACCGACGCGCACGATATCCCGCTGATCATCGACGACCGGGCCGACATCGCCCTGGCGGCGGACGCGGCGGGGGTCCACGTCGGGCAGAGCGACCTGCCGGTGTATGCCGCCCGCAGGCTGCTGGGCGGGCATAAAATCGTCGGCGCGACGGCCAAGACCGTGCCGCAGGCTCTGGCGGCCCGGGAGCAGGGCGCGGACTACCTCGGCGTCGGCGCGATTTACCCCACGACGACCAAGGTCGTCACGGTGATCACCGCGGTATCGACCCTCAACGAGATTGCCGCGCAAACCGGTCTGCCGGTCGCGGCCATCGGCGGGCTGAACGCGTCGAATCTTCACGCGCTGTACGGCAGCCGGGCCGGCGGCATCGCGGTCGTCTCGGCGATCATGAACAGCGCCGACCCCCGCGAGACGGCCAGCGCGCTGAAACGGCAGGTGTTAGAGAACTTCGGGAGAGCCGGGCTATGATCCGGGCGTTGATTTTCGACTTTGACGGTACGCTGCTCGATTCCATGTACGCCTGGAAAAGCCTCGGCGCCGAATACCTCGCCCATAAGGGGATACGGGAGATTCCCCCGGAGCTGGAGGATACGCTCAAGCCCCTGTCGCTGCTGGACGCGGCGAAATATTTTATCGCGGCGTTTGCCTTTGCGCAGACGCCGGAGGAGATTGTGGCCGAGTTCAACGCGCTGGCGGCGGAAAAATACCGGAGCGTGTTTTTGCCCAAGCCCGGAGCCGCCAAATGTCTGGAGCGGCACCGGGACATGCGGATGTGCGTCGCGACGGCGGCCGACAGGACGCTGGTGGAAATGGCCGTGGAGCGGCTGGGGTGGGGGCGGTATTTTCAGTTCATCCTCACCTCCGGCGAGGTCGGCGGCAGCAAGCGCTCCCCCGGCATCTTCCTGCGGGCGGCGGAACGCCTGGGCGTCGCCATTGCGGAGGCGGCCGTGTTCGAGGACTCCCCGCACGCGATCAAGAGCGCGAAGTCCGCGGGGTTTTACACCGTCGGCGTTCACGATGCTTTCTATGCGGCCGAAGCCGGGCAAATCAGGGCGATGGCCGACCTGTATGTGAACACTCTGGATGAATTTGAGGTGACGCTATGCGAAAAGCGCTGACCATTGCCGGCTCGGATTGCAGCGGGGGCGCGGGGGTGCAGGCCGACATCAAGACCATGACCGTTCATCAGGTCTACGCGATGAGCGTGATGACCGCGCTGACGGCGCAGAACACGACCGGCGTGTACGGCATTCAGGAGGTTCCGCCGGAGTTTGTGGCCCGTCAGCTGGACTGCGTCTTTACCGACATCGTCCCCGACGCCGTGAAGATCGGCATGGTGTCCTGCGCGGATATCATCGCGGTCATCGCCGAACGGCTGACGCGATACGGGGCCGGGAACATCGTCCTGGACCCGGTGATGGCGGCCTCCTCCGGCGGCCGGCTGATCGGCGGCGGGGCCGCCGAGGCTCTGATTGCCCTGCTCTTCCCGCTGGCCGCTCTCATCACCCCGAACATCCCCGAGGCGGAGGCCCTCAGCGGTATTCCGATCGCCGCCCCCGGCGACATGCCGGCGGCGGCCCGGGCCATCGCCGCCCTCACGGACGGCGGCGTTTTGATCAAGGGGGGCCATCTGGCCGGCGGCGCGGACGATCTGCTGTACTGGAAGGGCGAGATGCTCTGGATTCACGGGGAGCGCATCCCCAACCCCAATACCCACGGCACGGGCTGCACGCTCTCCTCCGCCATCGCCTGCCATCTCGCCCGCGGACGGGATATGGTCCAAAGCGTGCGGGAGGCCAAGGTATACATCGCCCGGGCCCTGCGGGCGGGACTGGACCTGGGACACGGCGCCGGACCTCTAAATCATTGGGGATAAGGCGGCCGATGCCAAATTTTTTCACTTAAAATCTCCGTCCCCATGCGATATAATAAAGCCTGTACCCCAAAAGCGCGGCCAGGCGCGCCGCATTGGCGCCCTGCCGCGCCCGACAGGAAATGGAGGGCTTTTTTATGCTGATTCACCGGACGGGACCGCATATCACGTTGTACATAGACGGCGCGGAGGCGACCGCCAACGGCTGGGGCAAGCTGGACGAGGCGTGCCTGCGGCGGCTGGCGGAGGAGGCGACGGCCCAGCTGGGCCTTGCGTCCGCCGCGCCGCGCGTGATCGAGGCCTATCCGTCCGCCGACGGCGGCGCGCTGGTCTTTGTGCGTTTCCGCCCAACCTCCGGGCCAGGACAGGAGGCGTTCTACGCCTTCGACGGCGCGGACGCCCTGCTGGACGCCCTGCGCCTATGCGGCATCCCCGTTCCGGAGGCGGGGATATACCGTTATCAGGGCCGGTATATTCTGGCCGCTCCCGATTCCGCCCGCCTGTGCGAGTTCGGCGTCCGTCTGCGCGCGGGCGCGCGGGCGCGCGCCATGCTGGAGGAACAAACGATGTAGGGACACGGCCATTGGCCGGTTGTCCCGCAAACGCCCGCATTTTCCGGGCGTTTTGCACGCGGCAACCACGGCGCGATGTGGGCATCGCGCCCTACGAATGGTGCGGGGCGGGGACCCCTGTTTTCGTCATTGCGGGCTTGACCCGCAATCCCCCCAGATTCGCGATCCCCCAAGAGATTGCGGGTCAAGCCCGCAATGACGGTCGTAGGGGACACGGCCCTCCGCGTCCCGCAAAACGCCCCAACGCACCCGGCGCGGGAAACGGCGGACGTTTTGGGAAACGGACGGACGCACACAGTGCGTCCCTACAGGGCATGAAATCCCGTAGGGGCGGCAATCTGCCGCCCGTGGTTTACCGATGGATGGATGATATGGGTATGGTTGAATGTGCGGGCGCACGGAAAACCCACGGCGCGCCGGGGGCGTCGCGCCCTACGGTTTGTGCGGTTGGGGGCGAACGCGGCGCATGGGCAAACACGGGCGGCAGATTGCCGCCCCTACATAAGAAATTCCCATTATTTGTCTCACATTAGAATGACGTGCTTGCCGCATTTGGGTTGTTGCCATCCCCCGTCCCGTGTGCTATAATATTTCCCACAGGCAGGTGGTTTGGAATGGAATCCAGGGAGGATGTCCTTCAATTCGTGTTGGATTATATGGCGGAGCGCACCTCGCGGACGGTGGTGAAGGCGTGGTTTTCGGAGACGGAAATGGTTGGTCTGACGGAAAGCGGCGCCGTAATCCGCACGCCGGCGCCCTTTAAGCGCGACATTCTGCGGGAGCGTTACGCCGAGCCGGTGCGCGAGGCCCTGCGGGAGCTGTTCGGCGTGCCGATGGACGTTGATTTCATTGCCGGAGACGACCCCGCCCCGGATCCGGGACAGCCGGAAAAGAGCGGCTGCGGCGGTGTGCCGTATTACCGCCAGCAGTACACCTTCGACCGTTTCGTGGTCGGCAAATCCAACGACATGGCCTACGGCGCGGCGCGCAATGTGGCCGACAATCCGGGCGGCGACTATAATCCGCTGTTTCTCTACGGCGGGTCCGGGCTGGGCAAGACGCATCTGCTGTTTGCCATCGCCAACCAGCTGCGGGTCCAGCGCCCGGAACTGCGGGTGCTGGACTTCACCGGCGAGATATTCACCAACGAGCTGGCGACCGCCATCCGTCAGGGCACCACTCCGGCGTTCCGCGAGAAATACCGCACCGCCGACGTGATTTTGTGCGACGACATTCAGTTTATCGAGGGCAAGGATTTCTCCCAGGAGGAATTTTTCCATACCTTCAACGCGCTGCATCAGGTATCCGGTCAGATCGTCGTCACCTCCGACCGGCCGCCGAAGCATCTGCCGCTGTTGGAGGAACGCCTGCGGACGCGCTTTGACGCGGGGCTGCTGGTGGATGTCCAGTCCCCGGACTTCGAGACGCGCATGGCCATCGTCAAGTCCACGGCGGCCCGCACCGGACTGCGGCTGGGAGACGACGTGATCGTCTATATCGCGCAGTCGGTGACCAACAACGTGCGGCAGCTGGAGGGGTTTGTCAAGAAAATGACGGCCTACCGCGACATGATGGGCAATGTCTCTCTGGAGGGCGCGCAGAAGGCTCTCAACGAGATCGTGGAAAAGCATCCGGGCCTGCGCCCCACGCCGGACTATGTGCTGGGCAAGGTTTGCGAATACTATCGGGCCGACAAAAGCGACGTGCTGGGCAAGGGACGTCAGGCGCGGCTGGTTCAGGTCCGTCAGGTGGGCATGTACATCGTGCGGAAAATGACCGACATTTCATTGCAGGGGGTTGGAGATTTCTTCAACCGCGATCATTCGACGGTGTTGTACGGCGTGGAAAAAATGGAACGGGACCGCGACTCAAATCCCGCTCTGGACACCGAGATTACCGAAATTATGGAAAATATACGGTCGGTGTAGGCCAGTATTCCCGCGTTTCCACCGGGGTGTGGATAACATAGCTGTGGATATGTGGGATGGATTTTTTTGGATTGTAGATAACGGTGGATAAATACGGGAGTTGTCCAACGGGTTTTCACTTGACTGTCCACCCCGGAAATCCTGTATTGGTATGCCTTTCCGCGGGTTTTCCGCTGTTTCCGCAGAGCTACTGATACTACGTCTATTCTATTAAGATGATTGTCAGGATACGGCACGGCTGGTTATGGCCGTAAAAAACGGCGCGGCGGTCAAGGCGCGCCTGACCGGAGGTAGAGTATGATCCGTTTTGTTTGTGACCGTCTGACTCTGAATGAAGCCCTCGGCGCGGCTTCGCGCGTGGCGTCGGGCCGGCCGGGCCATGACGGTCTGCCGCGTTCACTGCACCTGGAGGCGCGGGGAAAGGGCGCTAAGGGCAGTCTGGTGATCACCGGCTCCGATACGGACTATTCCCTTGTGACCTCGGTGGAGGCCGATGTGTCCGCCGGGGGAGCCTGTCTGATCGACGCGCGGATTTTTTCAGACATCGTGCGGCGTCTCAGCGGGGACACGGTTGAAATGGCCGTGGATAACCAGTATCAGGCGGCCATTACCTGCGACGCCAGTGAATTTTCCATTGCCGCTCTGTCCGCCGAGCGATACACCGCCGTACCCGATGTAGACGCTTCCCGCTCCGTGGTAATGCCGCAGCCGGACCTAAAGCGGCTGATCGGGCTGACCGCTTACGCGGTCAGCGTCAACGAGACGCGCGGCGTCCATACGGGCGTTTTGTTCGACGGCAAGCCCGACAGCCTGACCCTCGTCGCGCTGGACGGCCATCGCATGGCGGTCGCGGAGTCGGCGGCGGACAATCCCGAGCCGTTCCGTTTCGTCGCGCACGCCTCGCCGGTCTCGGAGCTGGAACGGCTGTTGAGCGCCGATGAAGAGCAGACGGTGAATCTGGAGATCGGCCGCCGTTTCGCGCGCTTTGACCTGGGGCGGACGCAGGTGATCGCGCGCCTTCTGGACGGGGAATTTTTGCAGTATGAAAACTCTCTGCCCGCGGAATGCACGCTGTCCGCGCGTGTGGATACGCGGGCGCTGGTCCAGTCCATTGAACGTGTGGCGCTGCTGATCAGCGACAAGCTGAAAAACCCCGTCCGCCTGCAATTCGACGACGGGCAGGGCGACCCCGCGCTGCGGATGAGCTGTGTCACGGGTCTGGGCAAGGCCGCCGACTCTTTGCCTGTGGAGCTGGAGGGCAAGGGAGGGCTGGAGATCGGCTTTAACCACCGCTATCTGCTGGACGCTCTGCGCCGCGCGCCCGACGAGCGGGTTGAGCTGCGCCTGAACGGTCCGCTGCAGCCCTTGCTGATGGTCGGCGCGCCCGACGAGGACGGGGCCGCCGGCGCGGGCTACCGCTACCTGATCCTGCCCGTGCGTCTGAACATGGAATGATGGAGGGCGGCGCGGCCCCGTATTATCAGCTTCTGCGTCTGTGTCTGCGTGACTTCCGCTGTCACGCGGCCCAGACGTTTGCGTTTGAGCCGGGCCTGAACGTCCTGCGCGGGGCCAACGGCACGGGCAAAACCAGCGTGCTGGAGGCGGTGGGCTATCTGTCGACGGTGCGCTCCTTCCGCCGCGCCCCGGAAACCGGAATGATCCGCGCGGACGCGGACAAATGCACGGTGCGGGCGGAAATCGAGGCGGAATACATCCTCTCCGGCGACCCCGGGCGCGTCCGCACGCTGGGCGCGTCTTTGGGCGCGTCGCGGGAGCTGCGGGCGGATGGCGTGGTTTTGGAGTCCCCGCGCGCGATGCTGGGCCGTTTGCCGAGCGTGGTGTTCGCGCCGGAGGATATCGCGCTGGCGAAGGACGGTCCGGCGGAACGCCGGCGGTTTCTGGATATCCTGCTGAGCCAGCTGCGCCCGCGCTATGTGGCCGGGCTGTCCCGCTGCCGGCGTTTGCTGCGGGACAAGCAGCAGCTGCTGGCCCGCATCCCCGAAAAGCCGTCCTTTACCGACATGCTGCCCGAGTTTGACCGCCGCATTGCCGAGACCTGGATTTACCTGACCGCCGAACGCGCCAAAATCACTGAACGTCTCAACGAGCTGGCCGCCCGCCGCCACGCCGCCGTCACGGACGGCAAGGAAGTCCTCTCCGTACACCTGATCACCCAGGCGCAGGAGGCCGTTGAATCAAACGAGGACGCGGAGGCGCTGTTTTCCGCGCTGTATGCCCGGCTCTCCTCCCGCCGCCCCGCCGAGCTGGCCCGCCGCCAGTGCCTGACCGGCCCGCAGCGCGACGATCTGGAGCTTCTGCTCGACGGGCGTCCGATCCGCCAATACGGCAGCCAAGGCCAGCTGCGCACGGCGGCGCTGAGCCTGAAGCTGGCCCAGCGGGACGTCTTTGTAGAGGAACTGGGGATTGCCCCGCTGCTGCTGCTGGACGACGTGTTCAGCGAGCTGGACGAGACCAGAAGACAGTATCTTCTGGAAAACACGGCCGGCGGGCAAACCCTGCTGACCACGGCGGACAAGGGGGAACTGCGGCTGGATCACCCGGTTGGGACGTTTGCCCTTTGCTGAATGGGGGGGGGTTTTGTAGGGGCGGCAATCTGCCGCCCGTGGTTGCCGATGGATGGGTGATATGGGTATGGTTGAATGGGCGGGGGGGAGGTTGCCGCCCCCACAGGAAAAAGGGGGTCCCGGGGGAGGCG
>WRLJ01000013.1 GCA_009777685.1 Oscillospiraceae bacterium
GGTCCCTCTCCTGCCATTGCAGCCGGCCCGCGCGCGCGATGTTGGGCGAAGCCCAACGGTCCGCCTCCGGTCAGCGGAAGGGCTGTATCCGCCGATCCGCCCCCTTTGGCGATCTATATCCAGACAATCCCTATCCCGGTCCGCGGTAAAGGGATCATCGCTCCCTGAACCAAGCATATCAGGAAAGCGCCCCCCGCCGCAATGGCAGCGGGTGTGTTTTTTTGTCTGGATATGGCATCGCCGCTGAATATCCACGCCTTGGGGGGTCCTATGGCGTGTCGGCCCTGGCGATCGGGATACGGATCCGCGCCGCGGTGCCGCCGCCGCGGCTTTGTATGGTCAGGCGGCTGCCGCTGCCGTAGAGCAGCAGCAGTCTCTCCTGCACGTTGAGGATGCCCATGTGCGCCGGGCTGAGGCGGCCGGACAGATGCTCCTCGGACAGCAGCCGCTGTATCTTATGCTCGTCGGAGGCCGACAGCACGCCGCTGTTGTATACCTCTATGATCATATCGCCGTCCTCCCTGAACACGGAAAGCCGCAGCTCGCCCTCGGCCAGCTTATCCAGACCGTGCGCCACGGCGTTCTCCATCAGAGGCTGGATGACCAGCGGCGGCGTCATGACGCCCAGCAGGGCCTCGTCGATATCCCGCGTGACCTTCAGGCGGCTTCCGAACCGCCGCGAGATGATGAGGATATATGCGTCCGCGCAGGCCAGCTCCTCGCGCAGGGGCGCCTCGCGGTTGCCGGACCGGTTCAGCGCGGCGTCCAGGAGGATCGAAAGCGCCTCGATCATATCGCAGACAGGCTCCGCCCCGTTCATGCGGGCCTGCCAGTTCATCAGCTCCAGGGTGTTGTTGAGAAAATGCGGGTTGATCTGGCTGCGCAGCGCGAGTATCTTCGCGTCCCGCACCGCCAGCTCTTCGCGGTACACCTCGTCGAACAGCTCCTTCAGCCGGGTGGACATGCTGTTAAACCCGCGCGTCATGTAATTGAACTCGGCGCTGGAGTCGTCCACGTCGGTCAGGACGCCCAGTTCGCCGTCCTCCAGCCTCCGCGCGGCGTACAGCAGGCCGCGGAGCGGCCGGTCTACATGCCGCCGGAAGAAGATCACGACGATCACCAGCATCGGCAGGATCAGTAAAAACTGCGCAATTTCAAGCACCGCCAGCAGGACACGTTCCGGAAAGGCGGTGTTGAGGGAAACCTCGATCCGCACGGCAAAGGAGAAGTCGGCCTCCCTGCGCTTGCCGTAATACACGGCCCCCCGGCGGGTCTGCCGGGTCTGCCCGTAGGACAGGCCTTCCAGAAATTCGTCCGGCGCCGCCTCCGCCCGCACGCCGCCCCACTGCCCCGAAAGGTTATACAGGATCGCCGGTTCCCATTCCATCTGATAAAAGCCGTCCAGCGTGATCTGCGGGTCAAGGCGCAGCACCAGCGTCCCCGGCGGCCCGCTGTCCGGGTCGTCAAAGAGATTGCGAATCAAGTATATCTCGCCGTCCGCGATGTGGAAGCCGATTTGCGGGCCCAAGGCATAGGCCGCCTCCGCCACGTCCCCGTGCACGGCCTGTTCATACCGCCCGCCCGTGCCGGGCGAGGGTTCGACGTACATCAGAAAATCAGGATCCTCCCACAGGTACAGGCACGCAAAGAGGATATTCTCCCGGGATTCGTAGATCAGCGACAGGCGGTTCTGGACAGCCTGGCGAAGTCCGGGCGTTCCTCTCTCCTCCCGGATGACGTCCAGCATATCCGTATAGCGCGACAGGTTCCGCGACAGCTCAATGGCGCGGCTGATGTGCCCCATGACCTGCGACACGGCAAAATCCGCCTCGCGGGAGACCGAGGTTTCCGCCCGTTCGCGCGTAACGGACGCCACATACAGCCGCCCCGCGAGGACGGTCACGGTGACAGGCAGTATCCAGCAGGCCAGCACCAGCAGCGTCAGCCGCGCCCGCAGGGATTTCGGCGTTTTGATCGTTCGGGTTTTCATGCTTCAGTCCCTCATAGCCTTAAAAAATACCGTTACCATTGTATCATGTCAAACGCGAACAGGGCAAGCGCATTTATTTTTGCCCCGCCGCCGTAGGGCGCGATGCCCACATCGCGCCCTACTACAATGTACAATCTAAACATGACGTATGTGTAGGGACGCCATATATGGCGTCCGCGGACGACCGGGGGCGGTCGTCCCTACAGCCCGGTTCATGCGTTTGTACAGTTTGCCGGAAATTAGATTGACGTGGCTCCCCCTCAGCCCATAACGACGTCTACCAGACTGACCGACCCGGCGGAGACGGGTTTTACCGCCTCGACGGAGCAGCCGTCCTGGAGGATCAGTATGGCGCCTTTTTCCACGCCGCTCAAGTTCTTCACTGTGATTCTATACTCCGCGCCGCGCCAGCGCCGCGTGGCGCTGAAGCCTTTCCAGTCCCGGGGGATGCACGGGTCGATCCGCAGGCAGTCATAGCCGGGCCGTATTCCGAGGATATACTGCGTGACGGCGTAATACGCCCAGCCCGCCGCCCCGGTCAGCCACGGGTTGTTGGCCCGCCCGTGCAGGGGGTGATCGCGGCCCATGATGAACTGGCAGTAGCTGTACGGCTCAGCGCGCCGCAGGTCGGCGATGTAGTTGTACCTCGCGGGACACAGCGCGTCGTAGTATTTCATCGCGCGGTCCCCGCGCCCCAGCACGCATTCGGCGGCCCAGGCCCAGGGGTTTGAGTGCGAGAGAATCGCGCCGTTTTCCCGGACGCCGGGATAGTCGCGCCCGGCAAGGCCCGATTCGCCCTCCGCGGCCGGAAAGCCAGGCGCGTTCAGAAGCAGGCCGTAATCCGTGTACAGGAAGCGCTCGACGGCGTCCATCGCGCCGCGCGCCCGCTCCGGGGCGGCGGCGCCGGACAGAACGGCCCAGACATTGCTCTCTAAAAAGATTCGCTCCGCGGCCTTCGGGTCCGCGCCCTCCTCGCGGTCCTCCGCCGGAAAGCCCTGACGGTAGCTCCGGCCGTCCCACAGGACCGCCTCGCAGGTTTGCGCGGCTTTTTCTCTCAGCGCGCGGTATTTTCCGGCGTCGCCTTTCCGGCCCAGCCACTTGGCCAGCTCGGCCAGCTGACCCGCCGCCCAGACATACAGGAACGACGACAGCGCGCTTTCCCCGCCGCCGCCGCGGTCGCCGCACAGCCTCCGCGCGATGCCGTGGACGCCGGTATGCGCGGAGGCGAAATCGACGGCGCGTTTCAGATGTTCATAGACGCTTGTCTCGCCGCCGTCGGCAAACGGAACGCTCAGTCCGCAAAAATCACGCTCGCCCGTCTCGCGGATATATTCGCAGACCGCCGCCGCCAGCCACAGCGCGTCGCCGGGGGCCGAGCGCTCATCCCCGAAGCATTCCGGGGGGAACGGGCGCAGCCCGTATACCTCCGAGGACTGTCCCTCCAGAAGCTGTAAAAGGCGGCGGCGGCAGCCCTCCGGCTCCGCGGAGGGGATACACAAGGCGTCCTGCGCCGCGTCGTGGAATCCGGGGCCCGCGTCTCCGTCCGGCTCGGCAAATGAGACGCTATGGGGGAACAGCACGTTAAGCCCGGCCTGATACAGCGTCCAGGTGTTGGTCATCAGGTTCATATCGGAGTGCGGGGTGTCGATCTGCATCACCGACAGCTTGTTGTCCCAGTACCGCCCGAGGGCGTTGAAGGCGTGATCCACGGCGTCCGCGTCGCTGTACTTTTCCCGGAGCGCGCGCGCCGTTTCCCCGCCGCCCTCCCCCAGAATGAACAGCAGGCGCGTCCCCTCGCCCGCCTCCAGCCTGACTCGTTTCATCAGCGCGCCGCAGTGGTTTCCGGTCGTCCCCTGCGAGCCGGAGCAAGCGCCCGCTTCCACCGCGGCCGGATTGGTCTCGGTGCGCCAGTCTCCGATGAAGCTGTCGCGCAGCGTGTCAAAGCCGTCCGGCTCAAAATCGGCGGTGAAAAACTGGCGCCCGTTTTCTTCCCGGCGCAGGCGGCACTCGATGACGCCGTCTATAAAACGGCTGCCCGCCGCGCAAAGGCTTTCCTGGAAATTTTGATTGTCCATACCGGCATGGCGGAAGGAAAACTCGCAGTACCCGAACACCGAGAGACTGCGCGCCCGCCCCGAGCGGTTTTCCAGCTTCACGTCCCACAGCTCCGCCGCGTCTCCCTGAGGAACGAACAGCGTCTGGCCGCCGAGGATGCCGCCGCGTTCGCAGAGAAAGCGGCTGTAGGACAGCCCGTGCCGCGCCTCGTAACGGTTTTCCGTCAGACTGCCTCCGACCGGCTGCCACGACAGCGACCAGTACTCCCCCGTATCGTCGTCGCGCACATAGACATAGTGCCCCGGTCTGTCCTTCGGTACGCCGTTGGGCCGGAAGCGCGTGATCCGGTGATGCCGGGGAGACTGATAGAAGCTGTAGCCCCCCGCGTTGTGGGAGATGACGGTGACAAAATCCTCAAGACCGAGGTAATTGGTAAAGCTCACAGGGACATCCGGCCGCGTGACCACATATTCCCTGCCGTAAAAATGTCCGCACCGCATAAAATTCCCCTCCTTTTCCGTTGTTTAGTATACCATCGCCTCCCATCAGGGACAAGCGGACAGTTTTGTCATTATATTGTTGTCTTTGCCTGAATTTCACCCTTTTTTATACCGGTTCTGGCAACGCATGGGGCGTTGTTCCACGCGCCCGAAAAAACTCTTGATTCTCTTGCCGTTTGAGCGTTTCCATGATATGATAAGAAAAAACTCATTTCCGCGGAGGTGTTTTTGACGGAGCCGCTGACCAGGGATCAACGCGTACGCCTGTATGTACGCCTGTTGCTGCGCGCGCTGCTGATTACGGCGGCGTTCGTGCTGCTGAAAACCGCCGGGCCGTGGCTGCTGTCGCTGCTGGCCCCGATTCTGGTCGCGTTTTTCGCCGCCATGCTGCTCAACCCGCTGGTCAGCGCACTGCACAAGCGGCTGAAAATGCCCCGCCGCCTGACGTCGATTTTGATCGTTCTGCTGACGCTGGCCGCGCTGTCCGCCGCGGTGTATTGGATCGTTATAGGCCTGATTTCCCAGATCACGTCTCTGGCCGGCAACGCGCAGGGGATATTGGAGGGTCTGGAATCCGCTCTGGTCACGCTCGCGGACAGGCTCTCCCCCCTGCGGGACGCCCTGCCCGAGGCGGCGGAAAGGCTGCTCAGCGATTTCACCGCAACCCTTTTGAGCTGGCTCCAAATCGCGCTCGGAAACGCGGCGGACTATATTCTGGCCAACAGCATTGACATCACCGCGCGCGTCGGCGGCTGGTTCATCGCCGCCTTTGTGTTTGTGGTGGGCACCTATTATATGACCGCCGAATACCCCGACATACGGCAAAGGCTGTACAAACAGGCGGGCAAGCCCCTTGAGGGGCCGGTCCACATCCTGAACAAAGCCCTGAAATCGGCATTTGGCGGCTACATCCGGGCGCAGTTCCTGCTGGCGCTGCTGGCGTTCGTGTTCACCGGCATCCCGCTGACGCTCTCCGGCCAGAGGTACGCGCTGCTGATCGCGTTTCTGCTGGGCGTCGTCGACTTTCTGCCCATCATCGGCGCGATCGCGGTTCTGCTCCCGTGGGGCGGATACTGTCTGCTCGTCGGAGACGTCGGGCAGGGTATGTTTTTAATCATTCTGGGCGTCGCGTTTTTCCTGATCCGCCGCGTTCTGGAGCCGAAAATCGTGGGCAGCCATACGGGACTCTCGCCGTTCCTCGCGCTGGTCGGCATCTATCTCGGCATGAGGCTGGCCGGCCTGCTGGGCGCAATTTTCGGCCCGGCGGCGCTGATCCTCCTGATCAGCCTGTCCCGGGAGGGACTGCTGGACAGCGCAAAGCAGGATCTCCTCAGCGCGTTCCGCGATGTACGCGCCCTGTTTTGGAAGGGCGGTCCGGGGCCGGACGCGGATGTGCCGTAGCTTTGCCGCCTTGACGCTCCGGCCGGATGGTGATACAATCATCCCGCGGTATCCGCACTCCTTTCTCTGCGAGGTGACGTTGTTTTGGACTGGCTGCAATCCCATTTGATCGAGCTGACCACGCTGTCCGTGACCGTTCGGCTGCTGCTGTCGGCCGTGTTCGGCGGTCTGATCGGCCTTGACCGCGGCCGGCGGCGGCGGGCGGCCGGTCTGCGGACGCATATTCTCGTCTGCACGGGCGCGTCGCTGGTGATGATCACCAACCAGTATATCGCGCAAGTCACCGGCGCCGGCGACGTCACGCGCATGGGCGCGCAGGTCATCAGCGGCATCGGCTTTCTGGGGGCCGGCTCGATTCTAGTCGACCGCTACCGCCAGGTGCGCGGGCTGACCACGGCGGCGGGGCTTTGGGCGAGCGCCTGTATGGGGCTGGCGCTGGGCGTCGGCTTTGTGTCCGGCGCGGTGATCGCCTGTGTCATCATCCTGACCGCCAACGTGTTTCTCAGCCGCATCGAGAGGCTCTTCCTCAGCCGCACCCGCGACATGAGGCTCTATATTGAAATGGAAACCGCGGCGGTATTCAACTCCGTCATCAGCGCGCTGGGCCAGCACGGCATACAGATTCATAATATCGACAACGTCACCCCGCGCGGCGGGACGTCGGACCTGCGCTCGGCAGTGACCTTAAAGCTGTATTTGCCCAAGCACTACCCGCACGGCGCGGTTTTGGAGGTCGTCCGCGAGATTGACGGCGTACTGCTCAGCACGGAGCTGAAAACGTAACGGAGCGTCCGTCAGCAACCCCCCGGACGGAAAAAAGCACGCGCAGCGCTGTACTCAATGCGTAAAAGAAGGAGACCCCGGGCTATGAAAAGACCATTGCGCCTCCTCGCCGCCGCGGCCCTGCTTATTTGCCTGGCCGGCGGCTGCGGATCGCCAGTCCCCGAGGATACGGAAGCGCCGCCCGCGGAAACGCCGGAGCCGACCGTTCAGCCCTCGATAACCCCTCCCCCGACACCCGTCCCGACGGAGGAGGCTCAGCCGGACCCGGGGACGGTTGATTACCGTTCGTTCCCCCCGCCCGCCGAGCTGGAACGCGTGGAAGCTCTGCCCGATCTCTTCACCAATCTGGCCGGCGAGGCGGTCACGACCCAGGACGAATTTGACGCGCGTCTCGAGGAGATCCGCGCGCTGTACCAATATTATATGTACGGGTTCCGGCCCGACACCTCCGCCGAGGAAATCTCGTACTCGCTGGACGGAAGCCTGCTGACCGTCACCGTTGAGCAGGACGGCGTATCCGCGTCCTTCACCGCCGGCGTTCTGCTGCCCGACCCCGCGAAAACCCCCGCGCCGGAAGGCGGCTGGCCCGTGCTGATTGAGCTGTCGTTCATTTTCGGCGGCGAGTATATCCCCCAGCCGACCCATCAGTACGCGGCGGAGAACGGCTACGCGGTGATCGCGTTTGATGTGCTGGCTGTCGCGGCGGATGATTTGAGCCGCACGGGCGCGTTTTACGATCTCTACCCCTACGGCGCCGGCGTGGAGGAGCAGGCGGGCGTTCTGGCCGCCTGGTCATGGGGCGCGAGCAAGATCGTCGACTGCCTGGAGCTGGGGCTGGCGGAGGAAACCGGAGCGAGCGAGGACAACACCATCGTGGCGGGCGTCTCAAGGTGGGGAAAAGCCGCCGCCGCGGCGGGCGCCTTCGATGAGCGCATCCGCGTGACCATGCCCGTATGCACCGGCGCGGGCGGCATGGCCCTGTTCCGCTATCCGTCAGCGGGTAATGTATATGACTACAGCTCAATCGGCGGCCCCGCCGCCTATACGATGGGCTCTAACCAGCCCCTGTCAAGCCTGATGTCCGAAACGGAGAGGCAATGGTTCAACGATGTGTTTCTGGAGTTCGACGACCCCGCGCGCCTGCCGTTTGACCAGCATTTTCTGGCCGCGCTCTGCTCCACCAACAACCGCCATCTGTTTATCGTCGCGTCCTATCAAAACGAGGACTGGACCAACCCGCCCGCCATGTACGGCGCGTACCTCGCGGGGCGGAAGGCCTTTGAGTTTGCCGGCAACCCCGACAACATCGCCGTCGCCTTCCATCCCGAATGGCATTTGATCACGCAGGGCGACCTGGAACGGCTGATTGCGTACTGCAACTACCATTTCTACGGGATTGAAGCGCCGTTCAATCTGGACGATCTGAAAACCACCCTGTACGGCTCGGTGGCGGCCAACCGCTATCCTGAATTGTACGCGCTGACGGGGCTGGATTAGCTTCCTTCAAGCGCCGCGCGCCCGCTCACCCCGTAAACTCAAGAAAAACGGAGGATTATGGCAGCCATGAACATCAAAATCACCGCGGACAGCACCTGCGACCTCTCCCCCGATTTGATTGAACAGCACAACATCACCCTCATCCCCTTGACCGTACATAAGGGCGGCCAGCTCTACCGCGACGGCGTGGACATCACGCCGGCGGACATCTTCGCCCATGTGGCCGGCGGCGGCGCGATCTGCACCACGGCGGCGGTCAACGTATATGACTACCAAACAATGTTCAAGCGTCTCCGGGAGGAGTACGACGCCGTGGTGCATATCAACCTCGGCTCCGATCTGTCGGCCTGTTACCAGAACGCCTGCTCGGCGGCGGCGGATATCCCCGGCGTCTATCCGGTCGACTCGAAAAATCTCTCCACCGGTCACGGCCATGTCGTGATGGAGGCCTGCCGTCTGGCGAAAAACTGTACCGATGCCGGAGACATCGAGGCTATGTGCGAACGGCTCCGCGAGTTTGCCGGGCGCGTCGAGGCCAGCTTTCTGCTGGACCGGCTGGACTATATGGCCAAGGGCGGCCGCTGCTCTATGGTCGCGGCGCTGGGCGCTAATCTGCTGAAGCTGAAGCCCTGCATTGAGGTCGTAAACGGAAAAATGACCGTCGCCAAAAAATACCGGGGCCGCTACGACAAGTGCCTGACCGAGTATGTGCAGGATCGTCTGTCCAACCGAAGCGATATCCTGTATGACACCCTGTTCATCACCCACACGCCGGTACAGCCGGACGACATGGCCGCCGTCAAGGCCGCCGTGGAGAAAAACAATATGTTCAAAAACATCTACGACACCGACGCCGGCGGCACCATCTCCTGCCACTGCGGGCCGGGGACGCTGGGCGTTCTGTTCGTGCGGAAAACAGACCGGGCAGGCTAAAATTCCCCCGCATAGAAACAGGCCCCTTACGCACACTACAAAAAAACGTAAGGAGGCCGGGTTTTATGATGAATACAGGGAAGAAAACACTGCTGGCCGGACTGGCGGTTCTGTTCGCCGTTCTGCCGTTTGCCGCGCCGTGCCGGGCGGGCGGCGGCGTGGGGTGGGGGTTGAGCTATCCCGTGCCCGGCGGGACGCCGAGAGGGATGGCCGACCGCGAATCGCTGCTGGAGCATGACAGCTATTTTGCCGGGGACGGCGGCGAAAAGGTGATCTATCTGACCTTTGACGCGGGGTTTGAAAACGGGTATACGGAGACGGTTTTGGATACCCTGAAGCAGGCGGGGATTCCCGCCGCGTTCTTTCTGGTCGGGACGTATATCCGCGACAATCCGGACCTGATCCGGCGCATGGTCTCCGAGGGGCACATTGTGGCCAATCATACCATGACGCATCCGGATATGTCCGCGATATCGGATATCGCCGTGTTCCGCAGAGAGCTTTCACAGGTCGAGGAATTATACAGGGGCGTGACCGGGCGGGACATGCCGAAATACTACCGCCCGCCGAGAGGCGTGTACAGCGAGGAAAACCTGAAAATGGCCAAACAGCTCGGATACAAGACGATTTTCTGGAGCTGCGCCTATGTGGACTGGAATGTGGACAACCAACCGCGCCATGAGGAGGCCTTTTCCAAGCTGATGCCCCGAACGCACCCCGGGATGGTGCTGCTGCTGCACAACACCTCGAAAACCAACGCCGAAATCTTGGAGGCTCTGATCGGAAAATATCAGGCGATGGGCTATCGCTTCGGGACGCTGGACGATTTGACGGCATAAGACGTGTCCCGGCAGACGCGGGAGCGTCTGCCGGGACCTTGACTGTCCTAATACTTACCCATGCCAAACTCAATGGAGGACGACGAAAGCGTTCTGCGCGGATACTCGGGCATCCGGATCTGTCCCGAGGAAGACTCCCTGAGCTTGAACTGCTTGACAAAGGTCTGCAGCATCGTCGCCTGCCCGCTCATCTGCTCGGAGACGGCGGCGCTCTCCTGCGCGGTCGCGCTGTTCTGCTGGATGACCTGCGAGACCTGGTCGATGCCAATGTTGATTTGGTTGACGGCGTGGGACTGCTCCTCGGAGGACCGCGCGATTTCCGAGACGATACCGGCGTTTTGGTTGATGCCCGATACGATCTCCCGCAGGGACGCGGCGGTTTCCGTCGCCATCGTCAGCCCGAGGCTGGATTTCTCTATGGAGTTTTCGATCAGCCGGCTGGTGTCCTTGGCCGAGTCCGCGCTCTTGGCGGCGAGGTTGCGAACCTCCTCGGCGACGACGGCGAAGCCCTTGCCGTGCTGGCCCGCGCGGGCGGCCTCCACCGCCGCGTTCAGCGCGAGGATGTTGGTCTGGAACGCGATGTCGTCGATGACCTTGATGACCTTGCTGATCGAATTGCTGGCTTCGGTGATTTCCGAAACGGCCTGCATCAAATGGTCCATTTGGCTGCTGCCTTTTTCGGCGCCCCGCTTGATCGTGCCCGACAGCGTGACCGCCTCTTCGGTCATTTTCGCGTTTTGCTTGGTCTTATCCGATATTTCGCTGATGGAAGAGGACAGCTGCTCCATGGCGGACGCCTGCTCCGTCGTGCCCTGCGCCAGCGCCTGGCTGCCGCTGGCCACCTGCCCCGCGCCGATGGCGACCTGGGAGGAGGAGGAGTCGATCTCCGCGAACATATCGTTGAGATTGTCCGTCATTTTTTTCAGGGCCGCGCCGATGGAGTCGCGCTCGGACAGCAGCTTCAGCTCGGCGGTCAGGTCTCCGTCAGAGACCCGGTCCAGCACCTTCCCGACATCCGTGATGCGTCCCACGAACGCGGCGCAGGCGGCGATGGTTCTCCCGATTTCATCCTTGCATTGGGCGTATTTTCCAATGACCGCGACGTCCTCCGGCAGAAGCTCGATATCGCCCGTCATGCCGGCCTTGTTCATAAAGCCGGACAGCGGGAGCAGCGGACTGCTGATCAGGCGCGCCACAAACAGAGCGATACAGAACGCCAGCAGCGCCGCGGCGGCGGAGACAATGGCCATCAGCACGACGATCCGGTCCGCGGACTTCTGCGCGACGAGCGTCTCCGCGTCGGCTACGCCGTCCGCGATGGCGATGACTTCGGAGATTTTGTTTCTCAGATTCAGGATGATGCTGTCGTTGGCGGTGACGATTTCCAGGGACTCCGCTTGACGGCCGGCGCGCGCCGCTTCATACACCTGGTCCGTGACCGTGGTTTTATAGTCCTGAAACACGCGCCTGATCTCCGCGCTTTGCGCGCCGAGGCCGTCCTTTTCCGCCTGGGATATCTTGGGGTCTGAGTACAGCGTGCCCTCAAAGTCGTCCAGCAGCTTCCGCGCTTCCTCATAAGAGGCCAGGCCCTCCTGATACAGCGCGTCGATGACCGCCGAGTCGTTGATGAGGGCGTGGGCCGACATGGACACCGTTACCCGGCGCAGGTCGCGCTGCAGTCCTCTGAAGTCCAGCATGTACATTTTGGCTTCTATCGGATGCTCAAGGGTGTAGCGGTACTCCTCATCGACCGCTTGCAGCTCGGTAATGGCAAACAGGGCGATCGCCAGCAGAAATACGATGATCAGCCCGAAGCTGAGGAGCATTTTTGTGCGGATTTTCAAATTTTTGAACCAGTTCACAGTGAATTCCTCCTTTGACTGTGTTATGTCCAGTATACGGGATTCGACCGCTTTAAGGTCAATAGCATTTCACAAATTTTTTCAAATTGTTTTATTCTCCCGCCTCCGGCTTTGAAAAATGTCCGTGAAACAAGGGCTTCCCCGTCATGGAGAATCATTCCATCCGGAGATTTTCCGCCAAACGGCTTGAGAATTTTCTCTTCAAAGCGGAAAAAACCTTCAGCCGCCTGAAGGTTTGCGGGGTAAAAATCAAAAAACGGGAAGGGATGGCCGGCCATCATGAAAGAGACGGATCTGCTTTCGATCAAGGAATTTTCCGCGCTTACCGGCGTGCGGCAAAGCACGCTCCGGCACTACGACGAGGTGAAGCTGTTCCGTCCGGTCCGGCGGGGTGAGAACGGCTACCGGTACTATTCGGCGCCGCAGACCATCGCGATCCATTTTATCCGGGTGCTGAGCAGTCTTGACGTGCCCTTGAAGAAAATCGGGGAAATCCAGACGGACCGGACGCCGGAGCGGATGCTGGAGCTGCTGCGCCGGCAGGAGCTGGAGCTCAACCGCCAGCTTTTGCATCTACAGCGGGCGTACGCGCTGATCCTCACCTACGGCGATATGATCCGGGAGGGCCTGAACGCGGACGAGCAGGCGCTCAGTGTGCGGAGAATGGAGGAGCTGCCCGTCGTTATGGGGCCGCCGAACGATTTCTCCAGCGGTTCCTTTTATGACAGCTTCTTCAATTTTATCGGGCAGATGGCCGACCGGAAGATGGACGCCGCGCATCCCATCGGCGGCTATTACGAGAGCATGGACGCCTTTGGGTCCGTGCCGGGCAAGCCCGGGCGCTTTTTCTCCATTACGCCCGCGGGCCGGGAGAGCAAGGCGGCGGGCGAGTATCTGGTGGGCTACGCGAGGGGCTACTACGGCAGCCTCGGGGACCTGCCCGGGCGCATGAAGGCCCACGCGGAGGAGAACGGCCTTGTGTTCGCCGGGCCGGTGTATGAAATGTACCTCCACGACGAGATTTCCGTCACGGAGCCGGAGCGGTATTTGATCCAGGTGTCGGCGGCGCTGGGCCGGCGGTGACGGCCCAAAAAGCGCCGCGGCCCCGGATTTCTTGTTTTTCTTATTTTTCGTAAAAAAAACGTTGACAAACCCCGCCCGTCTGTGGTAGACTACCCCTTACCTGTAAGGGGTTCTTTTTTTGTGCGCCCTTTTGGGCGGCACTTCTCTCCGACGCGGCGGCCTTCGCCGTCAGGGAGTCTATCTGTAAAGGAGGACGCAGCCATGCGCGTGAAAATCACCCTCGCCTGCCAGGCCTGCAAGCAGCGCAACTATGACACCATGAAGAACAAAAAGAACGACCCGGAGCGCCTCGAGATGAACAAATACTGCCGGTTCTGCCGGAAGCATACCGTTCACCGGGAAACCCGATAACGCGGAAAAGCGCGTCTCCCCCGCGGGGGAGCGGTCTTGACCATGAAAAAAAGAAATGAGGCTTCACCACTATGCCCGATGAAAAAAAAGCCGCCGCGAAGAAGCCCAACCTCTTCGCGCGCGCCGGAGGCGGCGTCGTCCGCTATCTGCGCGAGATGCGTTCGGAGCTGAAAAAGGTCGTCTGGCCGGGCCGCAAGCAGCTCACCAACAGCACCATCATCGTCGTCGTCGCCGTGCTCGTCGTCGGTATCGCCATCGCCATCCTTGACGTCGTCTCCAACACCGCGCTCAACGAGGCCGTCAAGTTCTTGCGGCAGGTATAGCGGGCTATGTCAGAGAACGCAAGGTGGTATGTGGTTCATACCTATTCCGGATATGAGAAAAAGGTGGCGGCCACCATCCAGAAGGCGGTCGAGAACCGCAAACTTCACGATTTGATTCTCTCCGTCAACGTGCCGACCGAGGAAGTGACCGAGATCACCGCCGACAACAAAAAAAAGCTCGTCGAGCGCAAGCTCTTCCCCGGGTATGTCCTGATCCACATGGTCATGACGGACGAGTCCTGGCATGTGGTGCGCAATACGCGCGGCGTCACCGGCTTCGTCGGTCCCGGCAGCAAGCCGGTCCCGCTCACCGAGGCCGAGGTGAACGCGCTGGGCGTGGAGCGGCACGAGATCGTCGTCAGCTATCAGGAGGGCGACAGCGTGAAGATCAACGACGGCCCGCTGGAGAGCTTTATCGGCACCGTCGAGGAGATCATGCTGGAGAAAAACCGCGTCCGCGTCGTCGTGTCGATGTTCGGGCGTGAGACTCCCGTCGAGCTGGAGCTTGACCAGGTCGAATCCATCGTCGTTTAACCGTCTGCCGCGGTTGCGATATGAGGCTTTGCCTCGAAATTTCGTGGGAGGGGCGCGGCGCGCCCCGCCAATACCACAAGGAGGATGTAAAAACCCATGGCATCAAAAGTAGTCGGCTATATCAAGCTGCAGATCCCCGCCGGAAAGGCGACTCCCGCGCCGCCGGTCGGCCCCGCGCTGGGCCAGCATGGCGTCAACATCATGCAGTTCACCAAGGACTTCAACGAGCGCACGAAAAACGACGTGGGGCTGATCATCCCCGTCGTCATCACCGTCTACGCGGACCGGAGCTTTTCGTTCATCACCAAGACCCCGCCCGCGCCGGTGCTGATTAAGAAAGCCTGTAAGATCGAGTCCGGCTCCGCCGTCCCCAATAAGACAAAGGTGGCCTCGATTTCCCGGGAGGATCTGCGGAAGATCGCCGAAATGAAGAAGCCCGACCTGAACGCCGCCTCCGTCGAGGCCGCGATGAGCATGATCGCCGGAACCGCCCGCAGCATGGGCGTTACCGTCGAAGAACAGGGGGGGGAATAAGTCATGTTTCGTGGAAAAAAATATCAGGATTCCCTCAAGGCCTTTGACCGCCAGAAACAGTATGATACCACCGAGGCCCTGGACCTTGTCCTCCAGACCGCCAAGGCCAAGTTCGACGAGACCGTCGAGGTCCACGTCAAGCTCGGCGTCGACTCGCGTCACGCCGATCAGCAGGTGCGCGGCAGCGTCGTTCTCCCGCACGGAACAGGCCGCGTGCGCCGCGTGCTGGTGTTCGCCAAGGGCGACAAGGCCAAGGAAGCCGAAGCCGCCGGCGCGGATTTCATCGGCGCGGAGGAAATGGTCACGCGCATCCAGACAGAAAATTTCTTTGACTACGACGTGGTCGTCGCCACGCCCGACATGATGGGCGTTGTCGGCCGCCTGGGCAAGATACTCGGCCCCAAGGGCC
>WRLJ01000014.1 GCA_009777685.1 Oscillospiraceae bacterium
AGGGCGCGACGCCCTCGGCGCGCCGTGGGTGCGCACACGGTTTGGGTCGCGTTCCCCCCGGCGTGTGCGGCGGGGATGTTTTGCGGGACGCGGAGGGCCGCGTCCCCTACAGGGTTTTCCACCCCGCCCATTCGTAGGGCGCGATGCCCACATCGCGCCGTGGTTCCCCATTTTGCGCGCCCAGGGAAACGGACGGACGCACACAGTGCGTCCCTACAGGGCATGAGGGAATCCCCCGCAAAACCTTGCAGGGGCGGCCGTCCCGGTCGCCCGCGGACGCCATATATGGCGTCCCTACATAGATGTCGTGTTTTAGGTTTTACATTGTACTGCATAAGGGCTTCCCGGCCGCGGCGCAATCTCTCTCTTGCGAAAATCCGCAAAACTTGATACACTATAACCACCTGCGCAAGGAAGGACGCGAACGCCGGATATGGACACGAAAAAACCCCGCAGGGCAAGCGGAAAATCCGCGCCCGAAGGCCTCTTGGCCGAAATCATCCGCCAGCCGATCACCGAAACCCTGGAAAAAAATTTCATGCCCTACGCCATGAGCGTCATCGTCTCCCGCGCCATTCCGGAGATCGACGGCTTTAAGCCCTCGCACCGCAAGCTGCTGTACACGATGTATAAAATGGGCCTGCTGACCGGCGCGCGCACCAAGAGCGCCAACGTGGTGGGCCAGACCATGCGCCTCAACCCCCACGGCGAGGGCGCGATCTATGAGACGCTGGTGCGCCTGACGCGCGCCAACGAGTCCCTGCTGCACCCGCTCATTGACTCCAAGGGCAATTTCGGCAAGGTGTACAGCCGCGATATCGTCTGCGCCGCCTCGCGCTACACCGAGGTCAGGCTCGCCGCCCTGTGCGAGGAGCTGTTCCGCGATATCGAACACGACACGGTGGATTTCTCCGACAACTACGACAACACCATGCGGGAGCCGGACCTGCTGCCCACGACGTTCCCGAACGTGCTGGTCAGCGCCAATCAGGGCATCGCGGTGGGCATGGCCTCGCAGATGTGCGGCTTTAACCTCACGGAGGTCTGCCGCGCGGCGATCGCGTATTTGAGGAATCCCGACTGTGACCTGCTGGACACGATGCCCGCGCCGGATTTCCCGACCGGCGGCGAGATCATCTACGACGCGGACGCCATGCGCCGGATTTACGAGACGGGGCGCGGCTCCTTCAAGGTGCGCGCGCGCTGGCGGTACGACAAGGCCGAGAACATCATCGAAATCACGGAGATCCCCTACTCCACCACGCTGGAGGCCGTGCTGGAGGCCGCCGCCAAGCTCATCCGCGACGGAAAGCTCAAGGAAATCTCCGATATGCGCGACGAGACGGACAAGTCCGGCCTGAAGCTGGCCGTTGATCTGCGGCGCGGCACGGACCCCGACAAGCTGATGCAAAAGCTGTTCAAAATGACCCCGCTGTGCGACAGCTTTTCCTGCAACTTCAACATCCTGATTGCCGGCTCCCCGCGCGTCATGGGCGTGCGGGAGATTCTGGAGGAATGGTGCGCCTGGCGCGTAGAGTGCCTGCGGCGGCGAACGCACTTTGATTTGGCGCGTCTCCGGGAGCGGCTGCATCTGCTGAAGGGGCTGGCCAAAATCCTGCTCGATATCGACAAGGCCATCCGCATCATCCGCGAAACCGAAGAGGAGGCCGAGGTCGTTCCGAACCTGATGATCGGCTTCGGCATCGACGAGGCGCAGGCCGACTATGTCGCCGACATCCGTCTTCGCAACATCAACCGCCAGTACATTCTGCGCCGCACGGAGGAAATTTCCGCCCTGGAGTCGGAAATCGCCGAATTGGAAAGCGTGCTGGCGGACAAACTGAAAATATACGCCCTCATGGTCCGCCAGCTGGAGTCCGTGGCCAAAAAATACGGCGTGCCCCGCCGCACCCTGCTGGCGCACGACCACGCCGAATACCAGCCCGAGCAGCACATCGAGGACTATCCGGTCCATGTGTTCATCAGCCGCGAGGGGTATCTGAAAAAAATCACGCCCCAGTCCCTGCGTATGAGCGGCGAGCACAAGAACAAGGACGGCGACGGGCCTTCGCGCTCCTTTTCGGCCTCCAACAAGGACGAGATGCTGTTTCTGACACAGCGGCAGCAATGCTACAAGGCCCGCCTGCACGAGTTTGACGATACGAAGGCCAGCCTGCTGGGCGACTATCTGCCCGGAAAGCTGGACTTTGACGACGGCGAGCAGGTGCTGTTCAGCGTCCGGCCCGGCGACTACTCCGGCTCGCTCCTGCTGTTCTTCGCCAACGGCAAGGCCGCGCGCGTGGAGCTGTCCGCCTACGCCACGCTGTCCAACCGCCGCAAGCTGCAAAACGCCTTTTCCGGCGTCTCGCCGCCGGTGGCGGCGTTCCATCTGACGGAGGAGACGGAGATGGAGGTGACCGCCTCGGACGGCCGCGTTCTGGTCTTCCACACCGCCGCGCTGGCCCCGAAGACCACACGCTCCGCGCAGGGCGTGGCGGTGATGAGCCTGAAGCCCCGGAGCCGCGTGACGGGCGTCCGGCCCCTGTCCGAGAGCGGTCTGGGCAATCTGACGCGGTACCGTGTCCGCAACATCCCCGCCGCGGGCGCGCCGCTGCGGCCGGAGGACGCCGGGGAAGTACAGCTGACTTTGTAGGAAGGTGCTTATGAAACAAACCCTTCGCACGACGATATGGCAGGCGCTTTTTACCCTGATCGGGAGCTTTTTCTACGCGCTTTCCGTCAATCTGTTTTTAGAGCCGAATCACATCGTCACGGGCGGGCTGACCGGTGTGGCGATCCTGATTCACCACTATCTTCCGCGGGTGGGGATCGGCCTGATGTTCATTTTGATGAACGTGCCGCTGTTTGTGGTCAGCTGGCGCGTGGTGGGACGCCGTTTCATGCTGCTGAGCCTGCTGGGGATGGGCGCGGCGGCGGTGTTCATCGACCTCACCTCCTGGGTCCGGCCCGTGGAGACCGAGCCGCTGATGGCCGCGATGGCCGGCGGCCTGATGATGGGCGCGGGTTTGGGGCTGGTGTTCCGCCAGGGCGCGTCGACCGGAGGCAGTGATGTCGTGGCGCGGCTGATCCGCCGCCGCCGCCCGTATTTGCGCATGGGCGTTATCATCCTGATGGTGGACGCCGTCGTCATCGCGGCGTCTATGCTCGTGTTCCGGAGCATCAACGCGGGTCTGCACGCGATTCTGGCGATCTATCTGTCCAGCCGGGCCGTCGACCTGCTGCTGTACGGCACGGACGCGGGCCGCGTGGTCTATATCATTTCCGACAAAAACGACGAGATCGCCGAGGCCGTCCGGCAAACGCTGCAGCGCGGCGTAACCTATCTGTCCGGCGAAGGCTCGTACACCGGCCGTCCGCGCAAGGTGATTCTCTGCGCCGTCAAGCGCCAGCAGGTCCCGACGCTGAAAAAGCTGGTCAAAGAGGTCGACCCGCAGGCGTTCATCATCCTCACCGCCGCGCACGAGGTGCTGGGCGAGGGCTTTGATGAACTGAGAATTGAGAGCTAGGCCGCGCGGCGGCGGAAGCGGGAGGTGGAGGCCATACCATCGGACAGCCTGAAACGTCTGGCGCGCCGCGCCCTGACGGCGGTGTGCCTGTTTGCCCTGACGGGGTGCGAGAGTATGCTCAACCGCTCCCTGTATGTCGCCGTGCCGCATGTCGAGCAGACGGCGCAGTATGACACGGACAGCGTGGAGGTCTCCGACTACGCCATGCTGCTGCGGGTCCTGCGGGAGCAGGTGCGCGCCGGCGCGGAGCAGGTGACGCTGCGCTTTTCCAGCTACGAGGGCGACGTGGAGGCGGCGGTCGCCGAGGCGGTCGGAGAGCTGGTCTATGACGACGCCTACGGGCAGTTTGTCGAGGCCTCGCTGATCCCCGATATCCGGGACAAGCTGGTGACGGTCAATATCCGCTACCGCCGGGGCCGCCCGCGCGAGCAGATCGACGCCCTGCGCAACGTGTCCAGCTCCGGCGGCCTGCAAACCGAGCTGCGAACGATTCTGTTCACGTTCTCTCCCTACGCCGCGCTGGAGCTGCGCTACGGGGCGCCGGAAGACCTGGATCCGGCGGAGATGCTGGAGGCGATTTATCTGCGCACCCCGCTGTACGCGCTGGGCTTTCCGCGCGTGACGAGTACATTTTACCGCGGCAGCCGCGGCGCGTCTGTGATTTTGGAGCTGGAGCTGGAGTTCGCCGCGGACGCGGACACGCTGACCGACCGCTCCGCGGAGGCGGGCCGGAGGATCGGCGAATTGGCCGGGCTGGCCGATCCGGAGCTGGACGCGCCCGAGCTGGCCCTGCAATTGTACGATATCGTGTGCGGTTACATCGAATATGATCACCAGGAAGCGGAACAGGCCGCCGCGGCGGAGGCCGACCGGCTGGCGCGCCCGTACTCCATGCTGGGCGCGATGCTGGACGGCAGGGCGGTGGGCGAGGGCTACGCGCTGGCCTACAAGGCTCTCTGCGACGAATTCCAAATCCCCTGCGAGGTGGTGACCGGCTGGCTGGGGGGCAATGTCCACGCATGGAACATCCTCCAGCTGGACGGCGAGTGGTACATGGCCGACGCCGCCGCGGACAGCCAGAGCGGGCAAGACGACCGCGCCCGTTTTCTCGGCACCGACGAGGCCTGGCTCGACGCCCGCTATACCTGGGACGCCGCGCGCTATCCCGCCTGTGATTCCGCCGCCCTCACATACGACCTCATTTCCGGGCGTCTCCGCGTCCCGGACCCCGACCCCGGGCCCGGCCCCGAGCCTGACACTAACCCTGACCCCGGCCCGTAATTTGAGCGCCCTCTAACCGTCTAATCCTCTAAATATCAACAGGGAGGTTTTCACCTATGAAAATCCTGGTCATCAACGCCGGCAGTTCCTCGCTGAAGTACCAATTGTTCGACATGGAGCATGAAACCGTGCTGGCCAAGGGCCTGTGCGAACGCATCGGGCTGGACGGGCACGTCCGGCAGACCGCGCCCGGCAGGCCCGATTACGACGCCGAGCGCCCCATGCCGGACCACGAAAGCGCCATCCGTGTGCTGACCGAGCTGCTGACCGCGCCGGAGATCGGCGTGCTGGGCGGCATGAACGAAATTTCCGCCGTCGGCCACCGCGTGGTCCACGGGGGCGAGGCGTTCAACGGCAGCGTGCTGATTGACGAGAAGGTGCTGGCCGCCGTCGAGGAGTGCGTACCCCTCGCGCCGCTGCACAATCCGCCGAATCTGGTGGGCATCGCGGCGTGCCGCGCGATTCTGGGCGACGTGCCGCAGGCGGCCGTGTTTGACACCGCCTTCCACCAGACCATGCCGGACAAGGCGTTCATCTACGCCCTGCCCTACGAGTATTACGAGACGATGAAGATCCGGCGCTACGGCTTCCACGGGACCTCGCACCTGTACGTCTCGCGCCGGGCGGCGGAGCTGCTGGACCGGCCCCTGGAGGAGCTGAAGCTCATCACCTGCCACATGGGCAACGGCACGTCCGTCACGGCGGTGGACGGCGGGCGGAGCGTGGACACCTCAATGGGCTTCACGCCGCTGGAGGGCGTCCCGATGGGCACGCGCTGCGGCAGCATCGACCCCGCCATCATCGAGTATCTGGCGACCCAGCACGGGATGGAAATCGCGGAAATCAACAGCGCGATGAACAAGAAGTCCGGCGTGCTGGGCATCTCCGGGGTATCCTCCGACTTCCGCGACCTGGACGCCGCCGCCGACGGCGGCAACCGCCGGGCGCAGCTGGCCATCGACGTGTTTGCCTATGACGTCCGCAAGTACATCGGCGCCTACGCCGCCGCGATGGGCGGCTGCGACGCGCTGATCTTCACCGCCGGAATCGGCGAGAACAACGCGCGGATGCGCGCGCGGATCGCGGCGGGCCTGGACTTCATGGGCCTGCGGCTCGACCCCGCCCGCAACGGCGCGCGGGAGACGGTCATCTCCGCGGACGGCAGCCCGGGCCAAATCCTGGTGATCCCCACCAACGAGGAACTGGTCATCGCCCGGGACTGCGCGGCGCTGGTCGGTTCGTGTTTGCGGTGAAAATGGGAATATGATGCGCTGATACGCCGAGGTTATGATATTACAAAGTACGGCAAGGGCGTGCCCCCGCCGTACCGCAGGGCATAAACCCCGTAGTACAATGTACAATCTAAAGGTTTGCACCGGTTGTGGGGGCGACCGTCCCGGTCGCCCGCGGACGCCATATATGGCGTCCCTACACAGATGTCATGTTTTAGGTTTTACATTGCAGTAGGGGCGGTGCGGGAACTTTGTCAAGCCTCAGTCGGCTTCGCCGACAGCTCCTTGCCTTCGGCGGCAGACGTCTGCCGCCGAAGGCATAGGAAAGGAGCCTTTTGGGACGCCCAGCCCTCTTGCCCCGCCCGCTCCCCTATGGTATGATAATCCCAAGCGACCGGCACAGGGAGGTGCGGCCTTGCGGTATTATCTTGCCGTCGACATCGGCGCCTCAAGCGGGCGTCATATACTGGGACATCTGGAGAACGGGCGGATCGTTTTGGAGGAGGCCTACCGGTTTCCCAACGAGCCCGTAACGCGCGGCGGGCATCTCTGCTGGGATTTGGAGGGCTTATACACCCATGTCGTCAGCGGTCTGCGCCGCTGCGCGGAGCGGGGGAAGGTCCCCGTTACGCTGGGCATCGACACCTGGGGCGTAGACTTCGTTCTGCTGGACGCGGACGGCCGCCTCATCGGAGACAGCGTGGCTTACCGCGACGGCCGGACGGCCGGCATGGACGCCGCGGTCGCCGAAAGCATCCCGGACGCGGAGCTGTACACCCGCACGGGGATCCAAAAACAGATTTTCAACACCCTCTACCAGCTTGCCGCTGTCCGGCGGCAAACGCCCGCTCTGCTGGAGCGGGCCGCGCGCCTGCTGATGATTCCCGAATACCTCCACTACCGGCTGACCGGAGAGCCGGTCAGTGAATACACCATCGCCACGACCACCGGGCTGGTGAATATCCGCGGCAACACCTGGGACGGGCCGCTGCTGGACACGCTCGGATTCCCGCGGCGCATTTTCGGTCCGCTCCGCAGACCCGGAACCCCGGTCGGCCATTTGACCCGCGAGGTACAGGCCCGCGCAGCCTTTGACTGCGCCGTTGCGCTGCCGCCGTCGCATGACACCGCCTGCGCGTTCGCGGCGGTTCCGTCCGCGGACGATTCCTCCGTATTCATATCCAGCGGCACCTGGAGCCTGCTGGGCGTGGAAACGCCCGTCCCCATCGTGACGGAGGCGGGCCGCGCGGCCAACTTCACCAACGAGGGCGGCTATACCGGCTACCGCTGTCTGCGGAACATCATGGGGCTTTGGATGATCCAGTCGGTGCGCCGCGAGACGGGCGGCGCCGCGGGCTTTCCGGCGCTGATGGCGCAGGCGGAGGCCTCCGCCTATCCGGGCGTCGTCGACGCGGGGGACGAGGCGTTCCTCGCGCCGGAGAGCATGACAGAGGCCGTCTCTCTGCACTGCAGGCAGGCGGGCTTTCCGCCGCCGCAAAGCACGGGGGACGTTTTGCGCTGTATTTACAACAGCCTCGCCCTGTGCTACGCGCGGACGGTCAAGCAGCTGGAGGAGCTGACGGGCCGGCGTTACCGCCGTATCCACATCATCGGCGGCGGCTGCCGCGACACGTTCCTAAACCGGCTGACCGCCGAGGCGTGCGGCGTTCCGGTCCACGCCGGTCCCGTGGAGGGCACGGCGCTGGGCAATCTCCTTTCACAGATGATCGGGGCCGGGGAATTTTCCGGTCTGGACGCCGCCCGCGCGGCCATCCGTAGCAGCTTTGACGTCAAGGTATTCCAGGCGCATCCCCCCGGCGGGCCGGGATAAAATATAACCCAATTTCAAAAGGAGGTCTCATCATGAGCCTGTACGCAACGGCCAAAGAGCAATACGCCGCCATCGGCGTGGACACCGAAGCCGCCCTGAAAACCCTGGACGCCATCCCCGTGTCGATGCACTGCTGGCAGGGCGACGATCTGCGCGGCTTCGAGGGGCGGGACGGAGCCCTGACCGGCGGCATCCAAAGCACGGGCAGCCACCCCGGCGCGGCGTCAAGCGCCGACGAGCTGCGGGCCTATATCGACCGTGTGCTGGCGGTGGCCCCCGGCGCGGCCCGCATCAATCTCCACGCCATCTACGGCGACGTAAAGGGCGTGGAGCGCGACCAAATCGAGCCGGAACACTTTGCCGCCTGGGTGGAGTGGGCCAAGGCGCGCGGTCTGGGCCTGGATTTCAATCCCACGCTGTTCTCGCATCCCAAATCCGGCGACGGGCTGACGCTGTCGCACCCCGACGCGGGCATCCGCGCGTTTTGGATCGAGCATTGCAAGCGCAGCCGCCGCATCGCCGCGCACTTTGCGGATCAGCTGGGGACGCACTCCGTGTTCAATCTGTGGATTGCCGACGGGTTTAAGGACAACCCCGCCGACGCCCTGACCCCGCGCAAACGGCTGGCCGGAGCGCTGGACGAAATCTTCGCCGGGAAGCTGAACGTCGTCGACGCGGTGGAGAGCAAGCTGTTCGGCATCGGTCTGGAGAGCTATACGGTGGGCAGCCATGAGTTTTATCTGGGGTACGCCGTCAAAAACGGGCTGGCGCTCTGTCTGGACGCGGGGCATTTTCACCCCACCGAGGTCATCAGCGCGAAGATATCCGCCGTGTCTCTGTTTGTGGAGCGTATGCTGCTGCACGTTTCGCGCCCGGTGCGCTGGGACAGCGACCATGTGATCATGCTGGACGACGAGCTGGCCGCCATTGCGCGGGAGATCGTCCGCGGCGGCCTGCTGGAGCGCGTGCATATCGGTCTGGACTACTTCGACGGCTCCGTCGACCGCGTGACGGCGTGGGCCGTCGGCATGAGGAACATGCGCAAGGCGCTGCTGCTGGCGCTGCTGGAGCCGTCTCAGACCCTGCGGGAGGCGGAATACGCCTTTGACTTCACCGCGCGGCTGAGACTAACGGAGGAACTGAAAACGATGCCGTGGATAGCGGTCTGGGACGAGTATTGCCAGCGGAGCGGCGTACCGGCGCGGATGCTGTAATTCACTTGCGTCCGGCCGCCCGTGTTTGCCGCCCTCCCGGCGGGCGCACAGAGTGCGCCCCTACAGGGTTTCCGCCCCACCATACGTAGGGCGCGGCGCCCGCCGAAGTTTACAAAATACAACAACCCAGAACGGAGCCGCCAACAACAAAAACGCCGCGCCGCCTGATGGGCGGCGCGGTTTTGAGCGGCAGGTATGGAGTTATCCATATTCTCAAACCAACGCAAAACATTGATGTTATGCTTTAGTGTTGTTCGCGCCATCTGCAAAGCCAATCGAGCTGTTTGTCAAGAAAAACGCTGTCAACACAGTCAATTCCATGAAGTTCTATAATCGTCGCCTGCAACGCGAAATGATACAAAGCGATTAAGTCATAAAAAGCGTTTATCTCCGCTTGACTGATTGTGCTATGCTTTTGATATTCTGGCAACATTCGCTCAAAAACTGTTTTTGACTTATCATATCCTGATTCATCATAGTTAAAATAATCGGTTTTATTGCAAATAAGTGCAAGGTCGTAGACCGGAAAACCTTCACAAGACGTATCGAAATCCAGTATGTATAACTTCCCGTCCGGCGTTTTGTGGATGTTTCCGCAATACATATCACCGTGGCAATATCCTCGCGGCAAATCTTTTATTTTATTCCAGAGTGCGTCGCCATATCTTTCAAACTCTGCTGTTTTTGCGTATTGCTTCTTTTTCAAAATATCAATGTATCTTCCAATAAAGAACTGTTTATCCCGTTTAATAAGCTCTCCGCCATATTTTTTCATTGTAGAATGAAGTTTTCCGAGTAGTTCGCCGATTTTTTCAGCATCATTTTCCGGTTCGGATTCTTCGCCTTCAACATATTCATACAAGATATACAAATAATCGTTATTATCTCGTTTTTCCTTGAGATATGGTTTGCCATCCTTGGTGAAAATAATGGGTGGAACCGGAAAGCATTTTTGTTGTAAAAACACTTGAATTTCAGCAGCTTTTATCGCTGTATCATAAAATGCAGGTTTGATGACGCGAAGAAAGTATTTCCGGCCATCCGAAATTGCCGAATAAGCTGTACTGCCGCCATCACGAACCAAATCAAAATTATCAAAATGGACCGGGTAATTTTTGTTGATAAGTTCCGTCATACTAAACCAACCGTCCCCGCTCATTTATGATAGGATAATTATACCGCCAATTATCATATTCCTCTTTGGTTATTTCCCCGCTTGCCAACTTCCCCGCCTCCGCCTGCCACGCCGCGAAGGTTGCGGATGTGCCGTATTCTCTCGCCTGCAGCCATTTTCAACATCTCCTTTGGTTGCTATGCAACCAGTATAACATATCGGCTTAGCGGCTGTCAAAAGGCGGCTAAACTATTCTGTTGAATATTTTTTCGCTTCACACTATACAGCATTGTACTTTGTACGGTTCCGCCCCCGGCGCGATGTGGGCATCGCGCCCTACGCACGGCGGGGCCGCAAACCCTGTAGGGGACGCAGCCCTCTGCGTCCCGCCAAATGTCCCCAACGCACACGCGCGGGGACAACGCGGCGCGTCCCGTATGGGTGGGATAACGACCACGGCGCGCCGGGGGCGTCGCGCCCTACGGTTTGCGCGACCGGGCAAACGCGGCGCATGGGCAAACATGGGCGACCGGGGACGGTCGCCCCTACGGGGTTTTGCGCCCCGCCGTAGGGACACGGCGTGCCGTGTCCGGGCGTAGCTTTTCATGCGTCAGCCCTGGCATCAAGGCACAATTCACTTGCGCTGGCTGTATCTGACATGATATAATGAGCGTCGCGGAGACGAAGAGCGCGTCAAGGGGCAATTCACTTGCCCCGTTCGCGCTGGACAGGATTCATAACCCCCGCATAAGGGAGGCGCGTCATCATGCCCATCGGCTTTGACCCCACGCAATACATGACCGTGCAGCGCGAGAAAATACTGGAGCGCATCGAACGGACGCAGGGACGGCTGTATCTGGAGTTCGGCGGCAAGCTGCTGGACGACTACCACGCGGCGCGCGTGCTGCCGGGCTTTGACGCCGGCGGCAAGGCCGCGCTGCTGCAAACGCTGTCGGACCGGCTGGAGATTTTGCTCTGCATCAACGCCGGCGACATTGAGAAAAACAAGCTGCGCGCTGATCTGGGCATCACCTACGAGCGCGACGTGCTGCGTCTGATGGACGATCTGCGCGGCATGGGCCTTCACGTCGGCGCCGTGGTGATCACCCAGTACCGCGGCCAGCCCGGCGCGGACATTTTCCGCAAAAAGCTCGAAATGCGCGAGGAGCGCGTGTTTGTCCACCAATACACCAAGGGCTACCCGACCGACATCGCCACCATCGTCAGCGAGGAGGGCTACGGGGCCAATCCCTATATCCCCTGCACCCAGCCGCTGGTCGTCGTCACCGCGCCGGGACCGGGCAGCGGCAAGCTGGCGACCTGTCTGAGCCAGATGTATCACGAGCACCGGCAGGACCGCGCCGCCGGCTACGCCAAGTTTGAAACCTTCCCGATCTGGAACCTGCCCATCAACCACCCCGTCAATCTGGCCTACGAGGCCGCCACCGCGGACCTGGACGACGTGAATATGATCGACCCGTTCCATCTGGATGCCTACGGGGAGACGGCCGTCAACTACAACCGCGACGTGGAGGTATTCCCGATCCTACAGGCCATCCTGTCCCGCATCACGCAGGCGGAGGGCTACCGTTCCCCGACGGACATGGGCGTCAACATGGCCGGCCGGTGCATCACGGACGACGTAGCGGTCTGCGAGGCGGCCCGGCAGGAGATTCTGCGCCGCTACTACCGCACGCGGTTGGACCACAAGCTCGGGCGAGTGGAGGAAACCGCCATCCACAAGGTCGAGATGATTATGAGCCGCCTGAATCTGCGCGCGGAGGACCGCGACGTGGTGGCCCCCGCGCTGGCCAAGGAGCGCGAACGCGGCGCGCCGGCGGTGGCCGTCCGTCTGCCGGACGGCCATGTCGTGGCGGGCCGCGCCACGGGGCTGATGAGCGCCCCCGCCGCCGCCGTTCTGAACGCCATGAAGAGCAAGGCGGGCATCCCCGACGACCTGCACCTGATCATGCCGGGCGTGCTCAGCCCGATTCAGCGTTTGAAAAACCAGACCTACCGGCTCCGCAGTCCGGTTTTGAACCTCGACGAGGTGCTGATCGCACTGACCATCTCCGCCGCGACCAATCCGCTGGTGGAACGCGCCCTGCTGGGCCTTGAGTCCCTGCGCGGCTGCGAGGCCCACGCTACATACATCCTCCCCGAGACGGACGAGGAGATTCTGCGGCGTCTGGACATCCGCCTAACCTGCGAACCGGACTTTCCGGGGAAGAATTTGTATTACGAATAGGAATGTTCTCCCAGAGCAGCAGAGCGAGAGCGGCGTATATATGTTGACAATGTGCGCATATTATGGTATCCTGAGAGAGGAAAGGAGGGCGTTTATGTCTGTTTCAAACATCAACATCCGCATAGACAATGAGGTGAAAACCCAGGCGCAAGAGATTTTCGCGTCTTTGGGACTTGACATGACTACGGCGATCAACGTTTTTTTGCGGCAGGCAATCCGGCAGCACGGGCTTCCGTTTGCCGTTGTGTCCGAGCCGCAAAAAAAGACGCCGAAAGCGGGCGGCTGGGAAGGAAGGGTATGGATGGCTGATGATTTCGACGCGCCGCTGGCGGATTTTAGGGAGTACATGGAATGAAAAATCTTTTGGACACGCATACGGTCATCTGGCTGGCGGAAAACTCGCCGAAATTATCCGATGCCGCGCGGGACGCCATTCTGGATTCCGGAAATGAATCCTATGTCAGTATCGCGTCAGCCTGGGAGGTCGCCATCAAGATCGCGGCGGGAAAATTGCGTCTTGACGGAGGGTCTTCCGAATTTTTCAATATCATCGACGCAAACGGATTTACGACGATTCCTATAGAGGCTGAGTATGTCAAACGGGTAGAGGCCCTGCCGTTCCATCATCGGGACCCCTTTGACAGAATCTTGATCGCTTCGGCCATGGAGAGCGGAATGCGGTTGATCTCATCCGACGCCAATATGAGGAAGTACGATGTTCCCGTCGTTTGGTAAGCAACAGAATGGAGAGGAGTGCGAAAAAGGTCATTGACAAGGCTATGATAGCCTGTCAAAACAGCGGGCATGACGTTTTGTGCGATTTTACCGATGTCAGTAAAATCGTAGAAGCAGGAGCAACGAAAAGAAAGTCACCCCATCTCTATACTAAACACTCAAGAGGTCATGTGTCATGAAAAAACGCATTCTCTTCTTGGCGCTCGCCCTAACCCTCACCCTCCTGCTCATCCCCGTAGCCACCGCGTCGGATCCCGTCATCACCTTCCCCGACCCCAACTTTGAGGCGGCGGTGCGGGAAATCATCCGCAAGCCGGCCGGGGACATCCTTGCTTCGGACGTTGCGGGGATTACGGAGCTTATCTTGGGCGGG
Source organism: Oscillospiraceae bacterium (assembly GCA_009777685.1). GTDB lineage: Bacteria > Bacillota > Clostridia > Oscillospirales > UBA929 > WRLJ01. The sequence goes on from WRLJ01000014.1 coordinate 13,556, forward strand.
AGGGAAATTGCCGACCTAACCGGCATTGCGCATTTCACCGCGCTGACATGGCTACAAGTGAACAACAACCAGCTGACCGCGCTGGACATGAGCCGCAACCCCGCGCTGGCATCGCTTTGGGCCGACTACAACCAACTGGCCGCGTTAGACGTGAGCCAAAACACCGCGCTGACATCGCTTGGGGTCTCCAGCAATCAATTGACCGCGCTGGACGTGCGCCGCAACCCCGCGCTGGTATCGCTTTGGGCGGGCAATAACCAACTGACCGCGCTGGACGTGACTCAAAACACCGCGCTGGAATCGCTTGGGGTCTGGGACAATCAACTGACCGCGTTGGACCTGAGCCGCAACACCGCGCTGGCAAACCTTTGGGCCGGCGGCAACCAACTGACCGCGCTGGACCTGAGCCGTAACACCGCGCTGGCATCGCTTGGGGCCGGCAGCAACCAACTGGCCGCGTTGGACGTGACCCACAACACCGCGCTGCTATATCTGGAGGCCGACCACAACCAACTGACCACGCTGGATGTGAGCCAAAATACCGCCCTGATATCGCTTGGGCTCGACAGCAATCAGCTGACGGCGCTGGACCTGAGCCACAACCCCGCGCTGGCGTCGCTTTGGGCCGATAACAACCAACTGACCGAACTGGACGTGACCCAAAACACCGCGCTGGCACGCCTTGCTATCAGCGGCAACCAGCTGACCGCGCTGGACGTGAGCCGCAACCCCGCGCTGGCGGACCTTTCTGTCCGCCATAATCGCATGGGTCAAGACCCCGCCGTAAGCGTCCCGGCGTGGACGAAAAGCCCGGCGCTGAACGGGGAAACCTACGACGGCGATTGGCAAACCCCTCTGTTTTTCTACTTCCCCCAAGGCAACCCGCCCTCCGGGACGCAAGCCACGCCGTACCCGAACGTGGGGGTGACTTTGGATGGGGAGAAGGTTCCGGTGCAAGTCTACGGGATTAGCGGCAACATTTACCTGCGGCTGTCCGACCTGGCCATCGCCGTGGGGATTTACGCCTACTGGGACGGGGCCGTGTATTTGGATACCAGCCGCCCCGCCGGATCGTCTACCCCCGGCGCGATGCCCTCCGGCCCGGTAGAGGCCACGCCGTACCCCAACGTCAAGGTATATCTGAACGGAACGGAAATCCCCGTCAACGTCTACGGCATAGACGGCAGCACCATCCTCTCCCTGGGCAACGCCGCCGCCGCGCTGGGTCTGACCGCAAACTGGGAGAACGAAACAGCGGTGCTGACACGGCCAGGTTCATAGGGCGCGACGACCTCGGCGCGCCGTGTTTGCCCATTGTGCGTGACCGGGGACGGTCGCCCCTACGGGGTTTTGCGCCCCGCCGTAGGGACACGGCGTGCCGTGTCCGCGCGTGTGCGTCGGGGAC
>WRLJ01000015.1 GCA_009777685.1 Oscillospiraceae bacterium
TGTCATGTTTTAGATTTTACATTGTACGACACATACGCCATGTTAGGGCAGTTCCCTGTGGAGACAGCAAAGAAAGTGCAAGGGTATGGCCGGGACGTGCGAAAAAGACAAAAAGAGAGAAACCCCGAAGTTGAGGCCAGGACAGCTGGGAAAAGACCCTTACGGTGAAACGCTGTGTCTCGCACAGACAAAACCCCCGTATTTCCCGCGAGAGGGGCTGGGGGACTGCCAAGTCCCCCAGTGGGGGGCTCCGGGGGAGACCTCCCCCGGAAATGCCTGAACACCACCCAAACCCACAGCCGGACGGGCAAACGGTGAAAACCCTTCCCCCCGAAGTTTGCAGATAACCCTGCGGGACGCCGAGGTCTGCGTCCCCTACGGAGGGGATGCGGGCAAACGGTGAAAACCCTTTCCCCGAAGTTTGCGGATACCCCGCGGGACGCCGAGGTCTGCGTCCCCTACGGAGGGGATGCGGCGGGGCAAACGGTGAAAACCCGTTCCCCCGAAGTTTGTAGATAACCTGCGGGACGCCGAGGTCTGCGTCCCCTACGGTGTGTGCGGCGGGGCAAACGCAGCCCACTGCGGGCATCGCGCCCTGCGGGATAGAAAATTGCAAAAATTTTTTTCAATTGTAAGAAATTCCGTCTACAAATTTGAAAAGAGATGTGGTATAGTGTAGAAGGTGAGCTTTGCGCGGAAAGAAAATACCCGTTTAAGAGGGGGACTCAGCCTCAATGGATATTACGACCATCATCGGCATCGTTCTGGCCATCGTCGCGATTTTTTACGGCGCGGTTTCTTCCGGCGGCATCGAGGCGCTGGGGGGACTGATTGACGTCCCCTCCGTGATTGTGACCTTCGGCGGCACGATCGCCACGTTCGTCGCTACATACACGATGGACCAGATCAAATCCGTTGGGAAAATCACCGCCAAGGCGTTCAAAGCGCCCAATTACGACTCCAAGGCCACCATCGCCTCCATCATCGAGCTGGCCAACATCGCCCGCAAGGAGGGCCTGCTGGCGCTGGAGGAGGTCGCCACGAAGATTGAGAACCTCTTTATGCAGAAAGCGGTCAACCTGATGGTCGACGGCACCGACCCCGTATTGCTGAAGGATATCCTGGAGGCGGAGATCGGCGCGACGGAAAGCCGCCATCAGGAGGGCGCGGGTGTGTTCGAGACCATTGCCGCCATCGGCCCGGCCTTCGGTATGCTGGGCACGCTGATCGGGCTGATCAACATGCTCAACAATCTGGAAGACGCCGCCTCGCTCGGCCCCGGCATGGCGGTCGCGCTGGTCACGACGTTCTACGGCTCCGTCATCGCCAACGTCATCGCCAACCCCATCGCCGCCAAGCTCAAGACCCGCAGCGGCCAGGAGGTCATGCAGATGGAGCTGATCCTGGAGGGCATCCTGTCCATCCACGGCGGCGAAAACCCGCATATCATTCAGGAGAAGCTCAACTCCTTCCTCTCCCGCACCGAGCTGCACGGCAAGGGCAAAAAGGACAAGCAGGAAGACGCTCCGGCGGAGGAAGAATGACCGTGCCCGCGATTCCCGTAAAGTAAGGAGGCCGTCCTATGGCCCGCAAAAAAGACCCGCCGCCCCAACCGGCCGGATGCCCCGCGTGGCTGGCCACATACGGCGATATGGTGACGCTGGTGCTCACCTTTTTTGTGCTGCTCTATTCGTTTTCGTCTCTTGACGTAGCCAAGTGGCAGAGCTTTGTCGCGGATTTCGTCGGCAAGGAGCCGGCATACGTCAACAACGTGACCGCCGTCATCCCCAACCCGCCCGCCGTGGTGGACCGCCCCTCCACAGACGCGGGCATTGATATGTTCGACCAGTCGTGGTCGGACCTGTACGACAACATCACCAAGTTCTTCGACCTCCGCACCGATCCGTCCAATCAGAATCAGAACCAGAATCAGGACAATCCCGATATCGGTTTTGAGGAGACGCGGATCATCATCACGCTGCCGGAAACGATGCTCTTTGACTCCGGCCAATACATTCTGCGGCCCGACGCGGTGCAGGAATTGACGGCCCTGATGGACTACATCGGGGATGAGCTGAATCTGGTCCGGCAGATCGTCATCGAGGGTCACACCGATACCGTGCCGGTCGTTCCGTCGGCGGAGATCAAAAACAACATGCACCTGTCCTTCTGGCGCGCCGACGCGGTTTTGAACGCCCTTATGGCCAGCGATCTGGGACTGCCCTACAGCCTGTTCGCCTGCCGGGCGCAGGGCGAGGAGTATCCCTATTACGAGCGGGCGCGGGACGCGGGATATACCGGCGACCGCCTGGACGGGGAGGCCCGCCGCCAATGGGTGGAAAGCCAGAACCGCACCCCCGAGCAGAGGCAGCGGAACCGCCGCTGTGTGATCATTCTGGAGCGGCTGTTGTCCCCGCCCTAAACGGCGTTTGGCGAAAATTTTGCCTTGTCCCCTCTTGTTTTCCGATGAGCGGGTGTGATATAATGACTCTGATTTCGCCGTCTGATCCGGCGTCGGAACGGAATCACTGATATTACAGGGGGTCAAGCTATGAAGAAAGTGTTATTCACCGAAACCGTGCTGCGCGACGCGGGCCAGTCGCTGATCGCCACGCGCCTGCCGTACTCCAAGTTTGAGGATGTCCTGGAAACCCTGGACAGGGCCGGCTATTACTCGCTGGAGTGCTGGGGCGGCGCCACCTTCGACACCTGCCTGCGTTTTCTAAACGAGGACCCGTGGCAGCGCTTGCGCGACATCAAAAAGCGCGTGACCAAAACCAAGCTGCAGATGCTGCTGCGCGGCCAGAACCTGCTGGGCTATAAACATTATCCGGACGATGTGGTGCGCAAGTTCGTCGAGCTGTCCGTCAAGAACGGCGTCGACGTGGTGCGCATTTTTGATGCGCTGAACGACCTCCGCAATCTTGAGGTCGCCGTCAGCGAGACCGTCAAGCACGGCGGCGACGCGCAGGTGACTCTCTCCTATACCAACAGTCCCGTGCATACCCTGGAAAACTATATCGAGCTGATTAAGCGCATCGAGGCGATGGGCGCGACCAGCCTGTGCATCAAGGACATGGCCGGTATTCTGGGTCCGCAGGAGTGCTACGATTTTGTCAAGGCCATCAAGGGCGCCTCCGGGCTGCGGCTGCATTTGCATACGCACTGCACGACGGGGCTTGCCCCGCTGACCTATTTGAGGGGCGTGGAGGCCGGCGCGGACTGCATCGACACCGCCATTTCCTGCTTCTCCGGCGGCACCAGCCAGCCCCCCACCGAAACGCTGGCCTACGCGATGGGGCAGATGGGGTACGCGCACGACCTCGATATGTCCGTCCTCAAAGAAATCAACGACTATTTCAAGCCCGTCGTCGCCGCGTACATCAAGGACGGCACCCTCGACCCGAAGGTCATGGGCACGGAAACCGACGCGCTGACCTATCAGGTGCCGGGCGGAATGCTGTCCAATATGATTTCCCAGCTGAAATCCATGAATGCCGTGGATAAGTTCCCCGAGGTGCTGGCCGAGGTGCCGCGCGTCCGCGAGGATATGGGCTATCCGCCGCTGGTCACGCCGACCAGCCAGATTGTCGGGGTGCAGGCCGCGACCAACGTGCTGGTCGGGGAGCGGTACAAAAACGTCTCCAAGGAAGTCACGGCCTATCTGCGCGGGGAGTACGGCTCACCGCCGGGCGAGGTCAGCCGGGATTTGATTTCCAAGGTGCTGGGCGACGAGAAGCCTTACACGGGCCGCTACGCGGAGACGCTGCCCCCGGGCTTTGAGGCCGGGCGCAGAGCCATCGGGGCGTTGGCCCGCAGCGACGAGGACGTCTGCTCCTATATCGTGTTCCCCGAGGTGTTTGAGAAATTTGCCAGAGCGCGTGAGGAAAAAGAGAAAAACCGCGTGAAGTATACGCTGGTCCGGTCATAGAGGGAGGGGTGCCGCATGTTTGAGGATTTTGCTCTCGCGTTTCTTGGACTGATCATTGTCTTTACCGTGATCGCGCTGCTGATGCTGGGCGTTATCCTGCTGGGCGCGGTCGCCGCCGCGCTGAATAAGCCCAGAGCGGTGCTTCCGGACCCTGTCGCGCCGCTGGCGGAGCGCGCGCGTTTGGACGCCCGCCCCGTGCCGGGGATGGTTCCCGCCCCCGGCTCTGCCGGAGAGGTCGACCTGCACACCGTTGACGACCGCACCGCCGCCCTGCTGATGGCGATTGTGGCCGACGATCTGGGCTGTGAACCGAACGAGCTTACCTTCGTCTCGATCAAAGAGATATAGGAAAAGAATCGTATGCGACGCCTTGCCGCCCTGCTCCTGACCGCCGTGCTGCTGCTGGCAGCTTTGGCGGGCTGTGCGTCCATGCCGCGAAACGCGGCGGACATCAAGCAGACGCCGGCGCGCTTCGGGAAGAGGGAAATTCATGCCGACGGTTTTCGCTATCGTTTGGAGGAGGCCCTGGCCAAGTCGGACGTTGTGGCGGACGTGACGGTTGTTTCCTGGCTGGACGAACGGCTTGAAGATTTTCCGCCCATGACCTTTTTCTCCGTGAAGGCCAACACGCTGTACAAGGGGAATATACCGGATATCTTCGTCATGATGCAAAACGGAAATCAAGAGATCACGCTGGAGGATTACCCGCTGTTTCAGGTCGGAGACCGGCTGTTGGTTTTCTTGTTCGGCCCGATAGCACAGGAGGAATGGGACGGTTCAAGAAGGATCACGGGTGTGGACGGGGCATACAGTATTCTGGCCGCCCATGCCTCGGTACTCGGCATTCATGCTATGGAGGATACGCTATACGCCATTGACCGGGACGGGTATATAACCGGCGCTGTGGGGAATCCCCTCCGTGACGGCGGCGAACGGACCGTGATCGACGGCCAGACCCAAAACGCGCTGTATGACCAGGCGCGGGTCTATGAACAGCATGAATCGCCGCTGGGCCTCCGCGGGCCGATCCGGCCGAGGGCGTTCCTGTACGACGAGATCGTCAGGGAAATCCAGTATCTGCTGCGCGAGGGAGGGGAGCAACCGTGAAAACCCCCATTGCCCTGCTCCTGACCGCCGCGCTGCTGACGGCAATTTTGGCGGGCTGTGCGTCCATACCGCGAAACGCGGCGGAGGTGAAGCAGACGCCGGTGCGTTACGCGGAAAGCACGGTGTATGGTCAAGGCCCCCTGTATCCGTTTGACGAATCCGTCGCCGAGGCCGATGTGATCGCGGACGTGACGATTGTATCGTGGCTGGACGAAGCGCTGGAGGGCTTTGCTGTCACCTATTTCTCCGTCAAGGTCAATGCTGTACTCAAGGGAGACGCACCCGGCACGTTTATATTGCTCCAAAGCGGAAGCAGTGAGAGGACCTACGATAGAATGCCGCTGCACCAAGTGGGCGAAAGATTGCTGATGTTCCTCAAAAATCCGGTTACGGAGGAGGAGTGGGGCGATCCGGCTTCTTGGGAAAGACAACTCTACAAGGAAGTTTACTGGCCGTTCTCTATGAACAGCTCCTACATGGAAATCTATCCGATTGGAGATACGCTGTACGCGGCGGACAGGAACGGGTTCCTGACCAGAACGATTAGTCAGAGAAGGGCATTCAGCAAAAGCGGAGCGTATACCCAACTGGACGACGAAATCCGAAACGCCCTGCGCGGCCAGATGGACGAGGTTGACCCATTTGCTTCAAGCGGGCACCGAACCCGGTTCTTTTGGTACGATGAAGTCGTCAGGGAGATTGAACTTCTGACAGAGGAGGGAGGGGAGACGCCGTGAAACGGCTCATTGCCCTGCTCCTGACCGCCGCGTTGCTGACGGCAATTTTGGCGGGCTGTGCGCTGATACCGCGAAACGCGGCGGAGGTCAAGCAGACGCCGGTGCGTTACGCGGAAAAAACGGTGTATGGTCAAGGTCTCATGTATTTCTTTGACGAGGCCGTCGCCGAAGCCGATGTTGTGGCGGATGTGACCGTCCTCTCATGGCTGGATGAAGTGCTTGACAATCCGCCGCCCAGAAGCTATTTTTTGGTCCAGGTCAATACCGTCTTCAAAGGGAACACGCCCGATACCTTTGTATTGGCCCAAGCGGGAAACAGCGAAATGACATTTGACAGGGATCCGCTGCATCAAGTCGGCGACAGGCTTCTGATGTTCCTGAATGATCCGGTCACAGAGGAAGAATGGGGAGGTGGGCCAGAGGCGTGGGAGAGAATGGTGTATAAAGACTCGTATTCTTCTTTTGCCATGAACAGCTCCTACATGGAACTCTACCCGATTGGAGATACGCTGTACGCGGCGGACAGGAACGGGTTCCTGACCAAAAAGATTATCCAGAGACGGGCATTCAGCAAAAGCGGAGCGTATACCCAATTGGACGACGAAATCCGAAGGGCTCTGCGCGGCCAGATGGACGAGGTTGACCCGTTTGCTTCAAGCGGGCACCGAACCCGGTTCTTTTGGTACGATGAAGTCGTCAGGGAGATTGAACTTCTGACCAATGAGGAAGGGGAGACGTGAAACGGCCCACCCAACTGAGACATCAAACAGCCAACCCCAAAACCGTGAAAATAGGAAACTAAAAACTCTTCAAAAGAAGAGAAGGAGGAAACGCGATATGACGTACAAAGTCACCCTGAACGACAAAACCTATGAGGTCGAGGTGGAAAAGGGCGAGGCGAAGATGGTTTCCGTGACCGATGCCGCGGCCGCCGCTCCGGTTCCCGCCGCCGTTCCGGCCCCCGCTCCGGCCCCCGTTCCCGCGGCCGCTCCGGCGCCCGCCGCCGCCGGCGTGGCGGAGGGCGAGGCCGTGAACGCGCCCATGCCGGGTACGATTCTGCGCCTCAACGTAACGGCGGGCCAGACCGTCAAAAAGGGAGAGGTCCTGCTGATTCTGGAAGCGATGAAAATGGAAAACGAGATTTCCTGCCCCCGCGACGGGACCGTAAGGCAGGTCGTGGTCCAGAAGGGCGCGTCGGTGGCGACGGGCGAGCCGCTGATTGTGCTGGGCTGAGCTTTGAAACGGTAAACGGGAGCGAATAAAACGGAGGGGAGAAGCATTCTCCCCTCCGTCCGCGTGTGCCGGTTATGCCTGTTGACTCCGGCAGCGCTCCAGAACCTCGTGATACCGCTCCGCGGCGCGGGCGACGACCTTGGGCCAGGGGAGATATACATGCTCCGCCGCGCCGTTGGCGACGCGAGCCAGCCACTCCGGATTGGACAGCGCGCCCGCGACGGCGTCCGCGACGTCCTCGGGCGTCTCTTCGGTGCAAAAGCCCGTTTGGCCCTCCTCTAAAATCTCGGACGACGAGCTGCCGCGGATGACCAGCGCCGGACAGCGGCAGGCGGCGGCTTCGCGGATGACCAGCGGCGCGTTGTCATAGACCGACGGGAACACCAGGAGGGTTGAAAGCGTGTAAATGGCGCGCAGCTTTTCGCGGTCGCTGATCTTGCCGGTGAAATGCACGCAGTCATTCAGGCTCTTGGCGGCGGTCAGCGCGCGCATATCCGGCAGGTCCGTGCCGTCCCCGACCATCAGCATGTCAAACTCAAGGCCCCTCGCGCGCAGCAGCGTCAGCGCGTCGAGGATCAGACGGATGTTTTTATACCAATACATACGCCCCACGAACAGCAGAACCGGGCGGTTGCCGGACAGGCCGTGCGTCCGGCAGACCTCGCGCGTCAGCGCCGCGTCGGCCTCGCCCTGCGGGAAATCCGTGCCGTTCTCCATCACGATATAGTCGCCGGAAAAGCCGCGGTTGCGCATGTGCAGGGCGGTGCCGCGGCTGACCGTCCATACGTCGTCGGCGGCCTCGATGTTGTCGTATACCAGCGCTTCCACCGCGCGCCGCAGCGGGCCGGTGCGGACGGTGCGCTTGATGTCGTACTCCCACTTGGTATGCTGGGTAAACACGATGGGGGTCCGCAGCTTGCGGCGGATCTGCCGCGCGATGACCATCGAGGTGAACGGGCTGTGCGCGTGGATCAGGTCAATGTCCATTTTTTTCAGGCTGTTGATCAAAAACGGCACGATGGGATACCCCGCGCGGTAGTCCAGACGCGGCAGGCCCATCGACGGGAACCCCAGAACGGGAAACGGGTAGTGGTAATACATTTCGCCCGGCGTGCGCTGCGTGATGACCACGCAGTCGCCGTATTTTTCCGCGGTCAGGGTGTGGGCGTAATTGACCACGCAGCGGCTGACCCCGTCCACCACCGGCGGAAAGGAATCCGTGATCAGGGCCACGTTGATGCGTTTCATAAGGATTCAGCCTCCTTTTTGATGACGGCTTGGGTCCGGATATCCGCCTTGAGGGCCAAAGCGGTCAGGGCCATGCTCAAGGCCGCCTGCCCCGCTCCGGCCAGCCACAGCCACGAGGGGAACATCAGCGTCAGCGCGGCGGAAGCCGCCGCCATCAGCGCGGCGGCGCCGAGCATGAACAGCGCCAGCCGGCGGAAGTCCCGCGCCCGCGCGATGAAAGCGCCCAGCGGCTCCGGAGACGGGCCGGCCAGCAGGACGCGGCCCCGCGCGATGCCGGCGGCGTCGTTCCAGGCGTCCGGAACCACGGCCACGCCGGTTTCGATGTCTCTGTCCGGCTCCGTGCCCAGCAGGAGCGCGCGTCCGTGCGTCTCCGTGAGCAGCTCCGAGAACACGCGAGCGCGGTCGCCCGCGGAAACTCCCGCGTGGATGTCCCGGACATTCAGCCGCGAGGCCGGCAATTCCGCCTGCTCATACGGCTCCGGCGATAAAAACGCGATGTCCAAATGAAGCGCGTCCAGAGTCTTTGCCAAATGTTCCGCCCCCGGACGGAGCCGTTTCCCGATGCGCAGGCCGCCCAGAAGCCGCCCGTCCGCGGCGATGCGGATCACCGAGGGCACATCGTCCGGGCATTCCACGCCGCGGCTGCGCAGAAACGCCGCGCCGCCCGCGTGGATCGTGCGCCCCGCGGAGCGGGCCGTCACGCCGCTGCCCAGAGTTTCCCGGCTGTCGGGCGGGGTTCCGGCGCCGCCGCAGTAATCCCGAACCGCCTCCGCCAGCGGCCCGTCTCCGTAGGCATAGGCGATGGCGGCGCAGCGCAGCAGCATGTCCCGGTCCTCGTCCGGCCCCAGCTCCAGCCCCACGACCGCCTGACGGTCCGGCTCGTGGACGCCCGTATCGTCCAGCACGGCCATGTCCGCGCGCGCCAGCGCCCAGAGCGAATCCGGCGCGGCGCGCCCCCCCGCGCTCTGCGCGTCGAATACGGCGCGGATCCGCAGGCACGGGCCGAAGCTCAGAGCCGCCAGCGGGCACGCCGCCATCAGCAGTCCCGCCGCGCGGGCGATCCAGTCCCGGAACGCTCCGTCCCGGAGAAGCAGCGGCGGCAAAACGGCCAGCCCCAGCGCGCAAACCGCCGCCGCGAGCGCCGTGACCGCGCACAGGCGGCGCAGACGACGCTCCGCCGCCGTGGCCGTACCCGCCGCCTGTGTCATCGCGGCGCGCAGACCCTCCGCCCGCGTATCTCCGCCCACGCGCTCGGCCTTGACGGCCAGCAGACCCGTTTCGTTCACTTCCCCCGCGTACACCCGCCCGCCGGGGACGGCAAAGCGGGACGGCGGCCCGCTCACACAGCTTTCGCCCTTGACGATGAGCGCGTCGGCAGGCACGACGGCGCCGGGCTGAATGATCACCGCGTCGCCGCAAACCAGCTCGCCCGGTGGCAGGGTCAGCGCTTCGCCGGAGCGATAGACCGCGGCGGTTTTGGGCAGAATATCCAGACAAGCCGCTTCGCGGCGGTACAGCCGCTCCCGCAGGCGCGCCTCCCATTCCCAGGCGGCGCGGGCGGCGACGGCGCAGATCAGGCCGGAGCCGGACAGACCGGCGGCAAAGCCCGTGACCGACGCGCCCAGCCACATCAGCGGCTCCGAGCGCGGCTCCTCCGGCAAACGCAGGACGACATCCGCGGAGGCCAGCGCCCAGCCCAGCGCGTGCAGGACGATGCCGGCCCAAACGGCCTCCGGCAGCGTTCCCAGCCACAAAAAGCCCAGCGCCGCCGCCAGCCGTGCCGCCAGCAGCCACAGCGGGGGTTCTTTAATCCAGGGCAGGAGCGCCGCGCGCGAGAGCTTCACAGCCGCGTCCCCCTTCCATCGCAAGATCAAACAGTTCTTCCAGACGTTCCGTTTGGCCCGACAGCCACAGCCAGCCCCAGAGGGTCTCCAGCGCGGTGGCGGCCTGATACTCCCGCCGCGTGGCGGCCTGGGGGACTTGCGCCGCCCGGGCGTTGCGCCCCCGCGTAAAGACGGCGCGTTCCTCGCCGGACAGGGCGGTCTCCAGCCGGGCGGCCATCGCGGCCTGCGCGGGCGCGGCGACCAGCCGCACGCGCCGCGCGTGCAGCCTCTGCGCCGTCCGGGTCCCTGCGGCGCACAGGCGTGTGCGTACCATCAGCTCAAAGGCCGCGTCCCCCACCTGCGCCAGAGCGAGGGTGGAAAGCGCGCTCAGGGCGACGGCGTCCAGACGCGGAGAGAGCATGAGAGGACCCTCCTTCGGAAATTGAGAATTGAGAATAGGCCGGAACTGTGATATGATAATCCGCGGAAGGCCAAGATGCCGTAACGGGGAGGTTGGGAAAAAACGATGACATTATCTGTGGTCGTGCCTCTGTACAACGAGGAGGAGGTCATCGCGGAGAGCTACCGGCAGCTGACCGAGGCGCTGGAGTCGTGCGGGGAGAGCTATGAGCTGATTTTCGTCAACGACGGCAGCCGGGACCAAACGTGGGCTATGGCGCACGCCCTGGCCATGCGGGACAAGCGGCTGAAGCTGCTGTGCTTTTCGCGCAATTTCGGGCACCAGACCGCCATCACGGCGGGGATGGACCACGCCTCGGGAGACGCGGTCGTCGTCATTGACGCCGATTTGCAGGACCCGCCCTCGGTCATTCCGGCGATGGTTGAAAAGTGGCGCGAGGGCTATGACGTCGTCTATGGCCGCCGCACGCGGCGCAAGGGGGAAACCCTGTTCAAAAAGGCCACCGCCAAGGCGTTCTACCGCGGGGTCAACGCCATGACGGACGTGGACATCCCGGTGGACGCGGGCGATTTCCGCCTGCTGGACCGCAAGGTGATCGAAGCGTTGAAGGCGCTGCCGGAACGCAACCGCTATGTGCGGGGGCTGGTCAGCTGGGTCGGCTTTCGGCAGGCCGCCGTGGACTATGTGCGCGAGGAGCGCTTCGCGGGGGTGACCAAATATCCGCTGCGGAAGATGCTCAGGCTGGCCGCGGACGCGGTGACTGCGTTTTCCTACAAGCCGCTGAAGCTGTCCATCTATATCGGGGCGGTCATGGCCGCGCTGTGCTTCGCGTTTTTGCTGTTCGTCATCGTCCAGCGCGTTTTCTTCCCGGATACCATCCAGCTGTCCGGCTGGGCGTCGCTGACGGCCATCAGCCTGTTTTGCAACGGGATCATCCTGCTGATGCTGGGCATCATGGGCGAATACATCGGGCGCATCTATGACGAGGCCAAGGCCCGGCCCATCTATATCCTCAGCGGGAAGGTCAATTTTGACCCAGCGGAATAGCCAGGCCGTGGTCTCCGTATTCCTCGAGCCGGTATTCGCCGCCGGAGAACAGCTCCCGTTCCGTCCGGTGAAAGATATACGCCGTGTCCGGCGCGGGGACGGGCGGCGAGAGGTCCAGGCTGACATACGTGTACCGCTCGGCGTACGGCAGCCGCCCGTCCTCCGCCGGTTGACCCTGGAAGTACCGCGCGTCGGTCCGCGCGTAGAACATCGTCAGGATTTCCGCCGTTTGCCGGGACGGGCCGTACAGGGTGCGCGCGGAGACCGCCAGCCTTTCGGCGCCGGACGCCTCGGCGGCCTGCACGGAGGCTCCGAAGCCGTTGAAATTATACCACGCCAGGGTTTGGGCGTGCGGCCCGAAATAGGCGCCGATAAACAGGCAGAACGCCAGACCGTACACGGAGGCGGCGGCCAGCCCCGTCCCGCGCGGGCCGAGGCGGCTCAGCCGTTCCGCGCCCAGCGCGCACAGCAGAATCAGAGGGTAGAAGATATGGTTGACCCGGTTGACGTTCGCGCCGTTGACCACCAGCCCCGACAGTGCCGACCCCGCAAGCCATATCCCCAGCATCGCGCCTCCGGCGCTCCCGTCCGGGGAGGGCGGGGAGGCGTTGACGCGCGGCCGGTCCGCGCCGTCCGCCGGGTCTGAGAGGGACCGGTTCCCCCAGAGCCGCCAAAGACGTTCCGCCGCCGGCGCGGCCAGCGCCAGCGCCATCAGCCAGACGCCGAAGCCGTAGACCGTCCCAAAACCCTCCACGGCGTTCCAGGGAAGGTCCTTGCCTTGCAGGAAGATCGTCCCCAGCGACTTGGCGTTTTCCGCCAGCTGCGCGGGCTTGTCCTGTGTGAAAAACAGCAAGTCCCCCGCGCGGACGCTGGCGGGAAACCGTTGCAGGGTCACAAACGGCAGCTCGACCGTGTTCCACGCAAAGGCGTTAATCATCATGGTCCCGATGATCGGCCAGCTGATCAGCAGAAACAGCCCCGCGCACAGCAGAACGTCGCGGACGCGGTACCGCCGCCTGGCCAGCGTATACGCCGCGATGCCCAGCAACAGGACGGGCAGCGTGTACACCGCGATGCCGTAGCTGTACATCCCCAGCGCCATGCAGGCTGTGCCGGCATAGGCCCAGCGGCGTTTTTTCATGCCCAGATACAGCCCGTAAATCCCAAAGAGCGTAAAATGCGCCATCAGGTTGCAGTCCAGTGCCCAGCGGCTTTGCAGGATGTGCCACGGGTTCACGGCGGCGACCGCCAGCGCGGCCAGACCCGCGCGCCGCCCGAAGGCCGAACCGGCGAACCGGTACAGCACCCAGATCCCCGCCAGGCTCACGATCAGCACCGGCAGCCGGATGGCCCATATCGACAGGCCGAACACCCATAGAAACGGCACGGCCAGATAGCTCATCAGCACGCTCATCTGCGCGTAGCCCCACGCCTCGAAATGCGCGGGCAGCCATGTGCCGAAACGGTCCGTTCCGTAGCGGGCCAGCGCGTAGGCGTCGACGGCGGCCATCGCCTCGTCCTGGTTGACGCCCGCCGGGACGGCGGTAAACAGAACGACGCGCACCGCGACCGCCGCGGCGCACAGCGCCGCGGCCAGCACGGCGTAAGCGCGCGGAGACGGCTCCGCCGCCGGGTCCGGCAGAGAGCCACTCCTTGCGCCAAGAAGCCCCGGCGCTTTCCGGAGCCAAAGCCCGGAAAGCGCCAGAACCAGAAAAATCAAACCCGCACCCAGGTCAAAGCCGGTCATCCGTCAGGCTTTCCGCGACACGGCGCGCTGAGCGGCGGCGGCAATGTCGACCGCCGTCAGGCGGAATTTGCCGCGCAGGTAGTCCTCCGGGCCGACCTCGCCGAAATGGTCCTGCGTGCCGATCATCTCCACGGGGACCGGAACGGTCTTGACCAGCAGTTCCGCCACGGCGGAGCCGAGGCCGCCGGCGACGTTATGGTTTTCACAGGTGACCGCCGCGCCCGTTTCGGCGGCGCAGCGCCCGACCAGCTCTTCGTCCAGAGGCTTCCAGGTGAACAGGTTGACCACGCGCGCGGAAATCCCCGCATCGGTCAAAATGTCCGCCGCCTCCAGCGCGGCCTCGACCATGATGCCGGAGCAGAACAGCGTCACATCCGTCCCGCCGCGCAGGGTCACGCCTTTCCCCAGTTCAAACTCGCTGCCTTCGGCAAAAATGCTGACGGCGAATTTGCGCAGCAGGCGGATATAGATCGTCTGGCCGGAATCCACGATCTGCGGCAAAAGGCTTTTCAGCTGCGCCGCGTCCGTCGGCTCCACCAGCACGATTTCGGGAATGCCGCGCAGAACGGACATGTCCTCCAGGGGCATGTGTGTGCCGCCGTTATAGGCGGCGCAAACGCCGGGGTCCGTGCCGACCAGCTTGACGGGGAGCCTTGCGTAGGCGCACGACATAAAGACCTGGTCGCAGACGCGGCGCGTGATAAATGTGCCGAAGGAATGGGCGAACGGCACAAAGCCCAGCGTAGCCAGCCCCGCCGCCACGCCGACCATGTTCGCCTCGGCCACGCCGCAGTTGATGAAGCGCCCGGGATAGGCCTTCATAAACGGCTTCATGCCCGACGAGCTCATCAAATCCGCGTCCAGCGCGACGATGCGGTCGTCCGCGGCCGCCATGCCGACCAGGGTCTGACAGAAAATATCGCGCAGCATAACGGTGTCCCTCACGGGGGTCTCCAGCAAGCGGATCATTGCGACGCCTCCTTTGCCTGGGCCAGTCTGGCCTTTGTGTTTTCGATTGCTCCGGCGATTTGCTCGGGGGTGAAGGCGACGTGGTGGTTGGCTTCCATGTCGGCGACGAAGGTTGTGTTCCCCTTAACAGTGTTCAATATAATTAAACACGGTTCAGCCCGGCCTTTGGCGTTCCCGATGGCCCGGGTGATGGTGCCGGTGTCGTGGCCGTCGATTGTCTGGGTGTACAGGCCGAAGGCGGTGAATTTGGCGGCGAGGTCGCCCATGTCGAGGACGTCCGCGGTCGCGCCGTCCAGCTGCCGCCCGTTTTTGTCGCAGAAGATGATGAGGTTATCCAGCTTCTTGAACGCCGCCAGCGACAGGGCCTCCCAGACCTGCCCCTCGTTGAGCTCGCCGTCGCCCAGAATCAGGAATGTGCGGGCGTCCCAGCCCTTCAGCTTTTGGCCCAGCGCGATGCCGACGGCGCTGGACGCGCCCTGCCCCAGCGAGCCGGTGGTCATGTCCACGCCGACGGTCCGCAGGCGGTCGCAGTGAGAGG
>WRLJ01000016.1 GCA_009777685.1 Oscillospiraceae bacterium
GTAGAGCAGCAGCACCATTTGCTCGTGGGTGACCCCCGTGTCCAGACCGAACCGGTTGCCGCCGATGCCCGCCGCAATCTTGTCGCGCTTGGCTAGTCCGAGCCAACCCGCGTACCAGCCCTCCGCGTCGTCGAAGTTGTCGCCGTCGTAGTTTGCGGCTTCCTCGGCGGTGTAGCCGAAGGCTTTCATCAGCATGACCAGCAGCTGCGCCCGCGTCAGGCTTTGCGCGGGGCCGAACAGGTCGCCGCCGATGCCCAGCGCAATCTCACGCGCCGCGATGAAGGTGATGGCGTCGTAATATTCGTGCGTTTCCGGTACGTCGGTGAAGCTGACCGGGTTGTAGCCGATCATAAAGTTGGAGAAGTGATCCGTTATAAAGGAGACAATCCCTTTCACCGAGTCGTAACTGCCGCGTTTCATATAGAGATTCCCGTCCTCTGAGAGGTAATAGACCACAATCGCGTTCGGGTTCTCGCCGGGCGCAAGGGCATAAGGAACCTCGACCTTAACCCTGCCGTTCAGCCTGTGTATGTTTTGGCCGTCTACAGACACCGAGAAATCAAATACCGGGCGGTCCGCGACAAATGCCACCGTTTCCGGAGACAGGATGTCAAGTAGTGTTTCCGTATCCACAACCGACACGCCGAATACGATGTCCGCGCCCTCTTCGCTGACAGCGTCCAAAATGGTGTTCAAAGCGTTGCCGTCCAGCGTCATCGTGCCGATGCCCGCGTCAATGGCTACATTGACGCGGGTGTCAATGATCTGCTCAAACAGCTCAGCCGGAATGGATACGTTCGATTCGGTCGCATCTTCCCAGTTTATGCCTTCGGGCAGAACCGCCTCAATGGTAATCAGCGCCCGCGCGCCCTGTTCGGCAGCTTCCACGGCTTGCGCGATCGCGTCCGCGAGAACATCCTCCGTTACCGCCGCAGTGACCGCCACCGAGCCGTCATCGCCTGTTTTGACTTCCGCTTCGATGACTACAGGCTCAGGATTGGCGGGTACGGGCGGCGAGGGGTCCGGCTCAACAGGCGGCGTCGGCGTCGGTTGAGCGGGTTGCTGCGGCTCGTTGGGTCTGGTGATGGTGTATGTGCCGACAGAGACAACACTGGTAGCCCCTGTGCCCCTGTTGCTCGATACGGCCCGGATAGTGTGTTCCCCGACGGTGTTTAGCGAGAAGGGGCCAGTAAACACCGTGCCTGTGGTCGCCGGGGGGTTCTCTCCGTTGATTGTGTAGCGGATTTCGATGTTTGAACTGGAGTTCCAATTGCTGAAGTTCACGGATACATTGTTGTTATAGCTGCCGGGCTGGGGCGCGAACCGAGGCGCTTCCGCGCCGTCGTCCACGATTTGCAGCAGTCCCCATTTGCCGCCCCGCAGATAGAACGCCAGTCCTTCGCTGAAATTGGTCACGCCCTCATACTGCGGAGAAACAACTACCTCGCCGTCCTTGTTGATATAACCGTACCGCAGCTTGCCGCCGTCGTCAATTTTGCCGGCAAACGCCAGATTATCATAAAAGTACCCGGAAAGAGAGTCATACTCTATCGGAATGACCACCTCGCCCGTACTGTCGATGAAACCGTACTTATACGATTGCCAGTACCAAAGCTCGGTTCCGTTCTCGTCGGTGCCGTAGACATATTTTCCATCGCCCAGTCCCACACGCGCCAGACTGCCGCTAAATGAACCGGCCGTGACATAAGCCGGGTCGATCACCATCTCGCCGGAGACGTTGATGTAACCCCATTTGTCGTCAACCAACACAGCCGCAAGCCCGCCGGAAAAGCTGTTCGCGCTTTCGTAGCCCTTCTCCGGCTCGATGACCCATTCAGCCTCGCCGCCAACAACCCGGAAAAAGCCGTACAATGAAGCCATTTTACGGGCGAGAACCGGAACGGAGGCCGATCCATCCCACCAAATAAGCACTTGATATTCCGCAGGCAGAATCACCGCGCCGTCCAGTCCGATCATGCCGTACAGCCGGACATCGTCAACATTTTTCTCAACCCGGAAATACCCGCCATTCCCAAAATTGTTAACGCCAATCCTGTCATATTCCACAGGCACAATCACCGTGCCGTCAGTGCGGAAAAAGCCCTGCTTGCCATCTTTCGTTACCCGAAAAACAACATCATCATTGTTGATCCACTGCCGTTCTATGGCGGCGTATTCCAATGGGATGATATCCGTGCCGTCTCTTGCGAGAACGCCGTGCTTGCTGTCTTTTTGGTACATGATGTAGGCTATTTCGTCCCGGCCCTCCGTGTCGTAATGGTTGTAAGCCTCAATCGAATTACATCCGTCCAAAATCAACTCGCCGTCAGTGCCGTATAAATCCCAAAGGTCTCCGTTTTTCGCCTTGAAAAACACAGCGGTAGAGTTCACGTGATTCCACCAGCCGTTGATCTCGTCATAAACCCTATCCCATTCGTTTATTTGTTCTAAAGAGTCATACACCGCCGGGATGATCAGGCCATTCTCCCGGCTGACAAGGCCGCGCTTCTAGCTGTTCCCGTCTAGTTTCTGCACCTCAACATATCTAATGCTAGTATTCCAATTACTCCAAGGCGAATATCTTGAAAATTCTTCGTCAACATCAACAATTATTTGCTGGGTCTCATTGTCAAACAGGCCGATGTAGGCGAGAGGTCTGCCCATTTCATCAACTAACCCGTCCGCGACTGCGTTTCCAAAGGACGAAACTTCATTATAATCCCACCAGCCCCAGTTCCAGCCCCATAGTATCGTGTTAATCCAAACTCTGTCATACTCTATCGGCAGGACAATGTTTCCGTCGGTGTCGATCAGGCCGTATTTGCCGTCTTTATGAACCTCCGCCACGCCGTTGAGGAAATTGCCGACGCCGTCGAACTCTGTCCACAGGAGTGTGCCGTCTGTGCGGATGTAGCCGAATACGAGCGGTTCATCTTCCTCCTTATAGATCTGCGCCAATCCGTCGCGGACTTCACCCGCAATCCCAAAATTCACCATGCTGCCTGAATCAAAGATAGTTTCAACTTCGCCCTTTGTGTTGATGAGCTGCCATTGATTGTCGGCACTATCTTTTGGGCGAACCCAGGCAAGGCCCTCGGAGAAGGTGTTTGTGCTATCATATCGCCCCTCAAAGGCCGGTTGACCGTTGGTGTTTATGTAGAGGGTTTCGTAAGTGCCACCGCCGTTATCAAGCGGCACAAACTGCTGAACCGCCGCCAGCCCGTTGGAAAACTGGCCACCCGAGACATACGGGGAAGTTTCCGGGTCAATAAGGAATGTGCCGTCCTCTTTAACATATCCGTATTTCCAACTACCATCTATCCATTTACCATGATTTGCAAATCCTTCATAGAAATTATTTATCCAGCCCCTGGCCAAATCCAAAACGAATCCACTTGTTTTTATGCTATACAACCCGCTCCATTGATTTTCATCAATGCTTTTACTTACACGCCAAAGCCCGTCAATATTCGTCCCAATCCCGTCAACACGGTTTTCGGCAGCGTAAACCAAATCGCACTCCACCGGAAGGGCAAAGGTCTTGGTCATGAGGTTGAACAGGCCGTATTTGCCGCCGCTTTCAACACGCGCATAACTGTAATCAAGTATCCAAACCTCCTCGTAGTCGAGCGGGAGGACAGTCTCTCCGGCAGTGTTTATAACGCCTTGATAGGGCATACTCGCGTCGGTTATCTGCACCCGCGCATAGCCGTTCTGGAACCAATCAATCCAGTCGTATTTTGTCTCGACGACAATCTTTCCTGCACGGTTCATCAAACCCTGCTTGCCGTCTTTCCAAACGCGCGCAAACTCTCCGTCAAAGATCCCAAACCCGTCGATTTGGTCGTATTCCGCGGGGAGAACAATCTTCCCGGTGATGTCAATCAGACCATACTTGTTGTCTTTACGGACACGCGCAAACTCTCCGTCAAAGTTCCAAAAGTTGTCTATTTGGTCGTATTCCGCGTCGAGGACAATCTTTCCGGTGCGGTTAATCAAGCCCTGCTTGCCGTCTTTCCAGACACGCGCAAGATCTTCGCCAAAGTTCCCAAACCCGTCGATTTGGTCGTATTCCATCGGGAGGACAAGCGCGCCCGAGGCGTTGACCAAGCCAGCTTTGTCTCTGGTCCAGGAAGACCATCCTTCGCCGGTTTCTTCACTGAGGGTATACACCTGCGCGAGGCCGTTTTGGAACGAATCGGCTCCGTCAAACTCCAGCGACGGGGCTGTGAGTTCAACCACCCTCATGCCGGGGGCGTAAGGCGCCGCGACGGCGGCAGGGAGGAAGCTGACGAGAAAAGCCAGCGTCAGCGCGAGGGATAAAATGCGGTTTTTCATCTGGTGTGCACTCCTTCATTTTCCATTTTTGGATGCGTTTACGCAGTCTAAATACAAGTATAGCTTCATATTGTAGCCATGTCAAGGGAATAATGAAAATAATTTCTTCTAAACGAAGCAAGCGTTGATACCGCGTCCTCTATGCGATACCCTTTCAAGGGGTGTGTCTGTTATGCTTCATTTGCGATTGGCGGAGCTGCGGAATAAAAAAGGGATTTCACAGGCTGAGCTGGCGGCGGATTTGAGAATATCGCGGCAAGCCTATTCCTTATATGAGATAAACAAGCGGCAGATGAACTATGAAACGCTTTGCCTGCTGGCGGATTATCACGAGGTCAGCACGGATTATCTTCTGGGCAGGCAGGACATTATGCCGTCCTTCCTTGACGAGGAGGAACGGGGCATCATCAAGCAGTATCGGGCATTGGGCGAACACGCGAGGGGCACGATTAAAAACTGCCTGTCCTTTGAGTATGAGCGCGCGGCAAAGACGGAGGGTGTAAAAAAATCGGCAGGGTGATATACCCGCCGCAGTTTTGGGAAAATACGTAATCCGCCCTCCCCCGCCACCAAACCACAAAACGCCTGCGGCTGAACGCCTGCGGGCGTTTTCGCTTTGTGCGTTGGGGACATTTTGCGGGACGCGGAGGGCCGCGTCCCCTACGGGGTTTCCGCCCCGCCATGCGTAGGGCGCGACGCCCCCGGCGCGCCGTGCTTAGGGCGTGTGCGGCAAACCCGTTTCCTCCTCCCGCCGCCTGCGGGCGGCACCCTCCTCTGGGAGGAGGGCAAGAACGAACCCGGAGTTTTCGGGAAACCCCCTTGCCTCCCTCACAGAGGGAGGTGGCCGCCCTTGGGCGGTCGGAGGGAGGATTTGGGCGGGTTGCGCGTTTGGGGCCACGTCGCGCCCTGCGCGCGGCGGGGCAACGCTACTCCCACATTTGTTTCAAAAACGCCTCCTGCGCCGCTTTGGAATAGGCGCGGCTGACCGGGATTCTTTTCCCGTTCACGGCGACGGCCTCCGTCCGGGTCAGCTCCCGGATATGCCGCATATTGACGGCATACCCGACATGGACGCGAAGAATCTTGTCCCCCGGCAGATGCGCCAGCAGCTCCGACAGCTTGCCGGCATATTCGGCCAGGCCGTCCCGCAGGGCGATGACCACGCGCCGGCCCGTGTTTTCCAGATACAGAATATCCCTCACCGGGATACGCAGGCTCTGCGTCCCGCTCCTGACGGTGAGAAATTGCGGGTGGAACCGGCTTTGCACGTCCGACCCGATCAGCCGCTCCAGCGCTCCGGCGTCCAGCGGCTTCATCAGGTAATGGAGCGCGTTTACGTCATACCCTTTCAGAGCATAATCGGGATTGGATGTGATGAAGACGATGGCGGCGTCCTTGTCGCGGCGGCGAATCCGCCGCGCCAACTCCATGCCGTCGGTTTCGTCCATGACAATATCCAGCAGGAAGAGGTCGTACCGCTCCCCCCGGGAAAACGCGCCCCAAAGAGCCGCGCCGGATTCAAACGCGGACAAGTGGTATTCTATATCCAGCTTTTCCAAAACCGCGCGGCTGACGGTTTCCTGTTCCCGTCGGATCAGCGTCTCGTCCTCGCATACGGCGACCCGGTACAAAGCCATCACCTCGGCATACCGTTATTATAGCATGTTAAGCGGTCCCCGGCATACCGGTTTTTCCGTTTTTTTGACCAACTTTGCGTGTCCCGTGGAAAAACGTGTCCGTTTGTGGTTTTCTGGTAAGAGGGCGGTGAAAGGCTGTGGGAACGATCAAAACGCCGGCATGGCTCGTCGTGCTGACGGCGCTGATCCTGGCGGCGCTGGTGTATGCCGGCATGGCGCGGCCCTATATCCTCCTGGCGCGGGGAGAGCCCGTCGAGATCGACGGGAACCAGTATATGGGCGAAAAGCGGCCGCCGGGCCGTTTCTACGCGACCCTGTGGGACGAGCTGGATCTGGCCGAGGGCTTTATCTGCCTGTCTTTGGGCTTGCTGTGCTTCGCGCTGGGGATCATCCGCGCGTTCAACCGGCTGGGGAGCCGGCAGATTTTTCTGCTGGCGCTGTTTTCCGCGCTGTTCTCGCTGATGTCGTTTTCCCTGACGGATTTCGCCGCGCGGAGCTTTGCGCCGGAGGTTCTTTTTTACCTGTTCTGGTTCTCATTTTTCCTCTATCCCGCCGCGTTGATTCTGCACCTGTTCTTTTGCTCTCCGCTCAAAACATGGCTGTGGCCGCTCGCCGTTCTGCCGGCGGCCTACGGCGCGGCGGCGTTCCTGATGTATTTCGCCTTCGGTCTGCCGCTGGATGTGCCGGAGCGGCTGTACACCTATCTGGCGCTGGCCTGCTTTGCCGCGCATCTGATCGCCGGGCTGTTCCAGGCGGAGAGCCGGGAGACGGCCTGGTATACCCGCGGGATCGCCGCGTACTGGGTGGTTTGGCTGGTGTATTTGGGGATCCGGGCCCGGGCGGGGGCCGTCGCCGCCTTCCACAACGAGTTCAAAACCGCCGTGATGGTCAGCGCAGCCCTGATGATGTGCTATATGCTGTTTGTCAACACGCGCGAGCTGGCCGGGTACCGGTCGGGCTTGCGGCGGATGGAGCTGAAAAACGACTTCCTGCAACGGAACTACCAAACGCTGGAGGGCTACTTGACCCGGATCGCGCGAATGAAGCACGAGACGCGCCATCACCTGTTCGCCATCCGCACCCTGGCCAAAAGCGGCGAATATGAGCGGCTGGACGAATACCTGTCCGATATCCAGGCCGAATACGCGGAGATGGAGGCGCCGGCCGCCGGCGGCAGCCGCGTCATACAGGCCGTCCTCAGTCATGCCGCGGACCGCGCGCGGGAGATGGGCTTTGCGCTTGAGCTGGACATTCTGCCCGTGCCCGCGCTGTCCGTGCCCGACGCCGATCTGGTGAGCCTGTTTATGAATGTGCTGGACAACGCGCTGGAAAGCTGCGCGAGGATCGGCGACCCCGGCGCGCGGTGGATCACGGTGCGGCTCAAGGCCCGCCCGCCCTATCTGTGCCTGTCGGTGCGCAACGCCCCCGGCGCGCCGGAGGCGGAGAAAGACCCCATTCTGCACGGGCACGGCATGAAAATCATCCGGAAAATCGCGGCCAAGCACGGCGGGCTGGTTTCCTTTTCGCAGACGAAGGACGCCTTCGGCGCGGAAATCGCCCTGCCCGTGCTGCAGGAGTGACGCGCTATGTACAGGGTTGCTATTTGTGAAGACGAGCCGGTTTTTGCCGAGGAGCATGAGAGGCTTTGCCGCTCGGCGTTGGACCGGCTGGACATCGAACACCAGATTTTCCGGTATGAAAACGCCGCCCGACTCCTCCGGGACTTTTCGGAGGGGCGGCGGTACGACCTCTTTCTGCTGGACATCCTCATGGACGAAACCGACGGCGTGGAGCTGGCCGCGAGAATCCGGGAGCAGGACGCCGCCGCGGCCATTATCTTCATCACCTCCACCCCCGGCTATGCCCTGCGCGGGTACGACGTGGGGGCGCTGCATTATCTGATGAAGCCGCTGGACGGCGGCGCGCTGGAGCGGCTGATCGCCTCGGACCGCCAAAGACGGTTCCGGAGCCCCCGCTTCGTCTTCAAGTCCGGCCGGCAGAGCCTGAACATCCCGATGGACGAGATCGTCTGTCTGGAAACCGTCGGAAAACGTGTGGCGATCACCCTGCTCGGCGAAACCCTCGACTGCCCGGGCGGTCTGCTGGAGCTGTTGAAGGGACGCAGGCAGCTGGTTCGCTGTCACAAGTCCTTTGCCGTCAATATGCGCAATATCCGCGAGCTGACGCGGACGGAGGCCCTGGCCGTGAACGGCCGGACCATCCCCGTCAGCCGCACCTATTTCAAGGACGTTCAAAAAGCCTTTCTGCGGCAGATGGGAGAACCCGGATGAACAAGATCAAGGCAGGCCTCCAAAAGCTGAAAAACGCGGAGCGGGAAACCCTCCTGCTCGCGGCGCTGATTCTGGTGTGCGGCGTTTGCATCACCGTCTTTCTGCGCTTTTATTTCGATTTCTACGACCGCCCGTATACGGCCCGGGACGTGATCGACCTCTCGGAGGGCTGGCGCTACAGCGCGGGCGGGTCGGACCCGGTCCCGCTGGAGACCCTGCGCACCGGGCCGGGTCTGGCGGCGGGCGAGGTCATGACGCTGTACCGGACCCTGGAGGAGGAGACGGCCAACGCCGTCGTCCTGATCCGGGCCAACCACCAGACCGCCGCCGTGTTTCTGGACGGCGAACCGCTGTACGCGGACGCGCCGCTCCCGCCGGGGCAGAATCCGGGCATGGCCCTGCATTTCATCCCGCTGCCGGCGGACTACCGGGGGAAAACGCTGTCCGTTGAGCTGATCTCGCCCTACGCGCTCTATTCGGGCCGGACGGGGCCGATCCTGCTGGGAACGGCGCAGTCACTGGAGGCGTTCACCCTCTCCCAGTCCATGCGCTCGGTCATTTTGATGGCCATGTGCCTGCTGGTGGGCCTGCTGACCATCGCGCTGACGCTGGTGCAGGCCCTGTTCGGCAGCCGCCGGCCGGAGAATCTGGCCATCGGCGCGTTCGCCGTGGTCTGGGCGCTGTACTATGTCTGCACGGAGTATATCGTTTTTTTGTTCTTCCCGCCGTTCTGGATGTCCGCCCTCAGCCTGGGGCTGTACTTTTTGTTCCAGGGGCCGCTGACGCTGTATTTTTACCTGTCCTTCCGGCATTATAAAAAATGGATGCTGCCCGCTGTTATTCTGCACAACGGCTTTCCGGCGGCGGCGATCCTGCTGCAGATCGCGGGCGTCACGGACCTGCCCCGGCTGCTCAACCTCAACAACCTTCTTTTGACGGGGCTGGCCTATACCGTCGTATTGGCGGCGCTGGAGGCGGTCAAGCGGAACCGCGTGATGCTGTTCGCGCTGCCGCTCCTGAGCGTTGCGTACATCTCCATGCTGATGAACTTCTCGATTTTCTACGCTCGCCACGGCGTGCCGCCCTACTCGTACCGGGACAGCTACTTTCTGCTGATCCTGTGTGTGCTGGGGTACAACATCCAGCAGTTCTTCCGCCTGTACTACCGCGGGCAGCAGGAGAACGAAACCCTGGCGCTCCAGCACCGGCTGGCGGCGGACAGCAACGAGCGCCTGAAGCTCCATTTGCAGGAGGTCGGCGGGCTGAAGCACGAGATGAGGAACCATCTGGCCGCGTTACAGACCTATCTGCGGGACGGGCGGTACGGCGAGGCGGAGGGGTATCTGGAGAAATACGCGGGCCAGGCCGCCGCCGTGACGGAGGGCGTCCACCACGAGCATTACATCATCAACGCGCTGGCGGGGGAGCTGCTGCACCGGGCGGAGGAGGCGGGAATCCGGACCGAGCTGCACCTGAAGGCGTCGCCGGTGCGCGTCACCGGGCCGGACCTGTACAGCCTGCTGTCCAACATCCTGAACAACGCGCTGGAGGCGTGCGCCCGGCTGCCGGAGGGGGAGGAGCGGTTTATCCGCCTGAGCGTCATCCGGCGCGAGCCGTACTTCACCGTGATCTGCACCAACAGCTGGAACGGCCGGCTCCGCAGCGAGAACGGCGTGATCCGGAGCGCCAAGGAGGAGCAGGGTCACGGCTACGGCCTGTGGACGATCAAGCGCATCGCGGAGGCGTACAACGGCCTGACCGGCACCGAGTACAACCGGCACACCTTCACCCTGACAGCGGCCCTGCGGGATTGAGAAAACCCCCGGCTGGAAACCGTCTCCCTTGCGTTGTATTGACGGTTATTGTATAATGCCCCTGCGGCAGGGGGATTATCTTGCTGTGGCGGTTGCCTCGCCTTTTCCCGCGCGGTTGGCGCAAGGGGGAGGGTTGCTTATGGGTCAACGCGGAAAACGGGTATTGTACTGCGTCATTTGTTTTGTCGTCGTACTGATTGTATACTTCGTCTACGCACCTAAAGCAATGTAGCCGTCCAGACCTCGCAAGTCGACGGCTACATGCTTGAACACTCGGCGAGGTGACTGTTTAACAGTCAAGTCCCCCCTGTTGCTGTTAGTATACCACATCCCGCCCGCGCTGTCAAGCGCGGGTGTTTGTATTTTTGCGGGGCGGCGTGCCACCGCCTCTACGAAAGGAGGCTTGCGCGCGGCCCAACGTCACCCCAGATATTTGTGCAGCTTTTCAAGGGCCCGCTCGATGTCGAGCGGCTTGCCGAGGTGGTCGTCCATGCCCGCCGCCAGACACGCCTCGATGTCGTCCTTGAAGACGTTGGCGGTCATGGCGACGACCGGCAGCGAGATGTCCCGCATCGCGGGCAGCGCGCGGATGCGCCGCACCGATTCCAGCCCGTCCATCTTCGGCATCTGCACGTCCATGAACACGATGTCGTACTTGCCGGGGTTCGCCTCGATCATCTCCAGCGCCTCCCGGCCGTTTTCGGCGCACTCGATCAAAATGCCCGTATCCTCCAGCAGCGCGATCAGAATCTCGCGGTTGATTTCCATGTCCTCGGCCAGCAGCATCCGGCGCCCCGCAAACGTGCCGGGCGTCTCCTCCGCCCCGCCCTTATCCCTGTCCGCCTCACAGGGGATACAGACGCCCCCGGAATCGCGGCTTTTCGGCCCGCACCGGGCCTTGACGGTAAAGATGAACCGCGAGCCTTTCCCCAGCTCCGACTCAACCCGGATTCCGCCGCCCATCAGCTCGATGATGCGCTTGGAAATGACCAGGCCCAGACCCGTGCCGCCGTATTCGCGGCTCGTTCCGCTTTCGGCCTGCTCAAAGGCGGTGAACAGCTTTTCCTGCTGTTCGGCCGATATCCCGATCCCGCTGTCGCTCACCTCCACGCACAGCTCGCAGTCCCCGTTCGCGGCCCAGTCCACGGACACCGCCAGGCGGATTTCCCCGCCCTCGGGCGTGAACTTCACCGCGTTGGCCATCAGGTTGGTGATGACCTGCGCCAGCCGCTGGTCGTCGCCCACGATGTACCGCGGGAGGCCCGGGTCTATGCTCACCGACAGCGTCTGGCGTTTCTCCTCCACGCGGAAGTTGACGACCGTCAGCACCTTGTGCAGCATCTTCTCAAAGTCATACTCCACCGGCGCCAGCTCCAGCTTGTTGGCCTCAATCTTCGATATATCCAGCACGTCGTTGATCACGCCCAGCAGGTGCGAGGAGGCATCCCCGATTTTGCCGAAGGCGTGGTCCTTCCCCTCCATGTCCGCCGCCTTGCGCCCGATGGCCGTCATGCCGATGATCGCGTTCATCGGGGTACGCATTTCGTGGCTCATGTGGGACAGAAAGTCGCCCTTTGCCTTGGAGGCGGCGGTCGCCTGCTCCAGCGCCGAATGGAGTTCCTCGTCCAGCGCCTGACGGCGCATGGCGCTGGCCATCATATTGACCACAGAGCGCAGGATGTTGATCTCGTCCTCTGAAAAGCTGCGGTACTTGCTGTAATCGTCGATACAGCACATGCCCCAGAGCCGGTTTTTCATAAACATCGGGATCACCAGCAGCGATTTGAGGCCGAAGGAGTTCGCAAACTCCTGATCCTCCGGCGGGAGTCCGAAAATAGGGCCGTGGATGCACTCCCCCTGCGCCAGCCTGTTTTCCCAGTTCGCCGTGTCGCTGTACGGGAAGCTGGGAAAGTCGGCTATCGTCGTCGCGCGCCGGTTCTGATCGCTGAACCAGTAATGCCGGATGGTGGCGTACAGCTTTCCGTCTATCCATTCGTTCCGCCAAAGCTCCACACAGTCGGCGTCCACGCCGCGGCCGATGATCCCCATGCCCTCCAGAAGCGCCTCCCGGAGCGTATCCTCGTCCTCCGCCGTGAGCAGTACGCCGGCCGCGTGGTTGACCGCGTAGAGCAGATTGTTCTGCCGGTCCAGAGTTTCCTCCAGGTGCTTCTTTTCAGTCACGTCCCGTATCGCGCCGGACACCCGGATCGGATAGCCCTCCGGGTCCCGCAAGGCCGTCCCGAACCCGTCGAAATAGCGGTACTCGCCGTTTTTATGCCGCAGGCGGTACTCAATGTCATAAGGGGTTTGGCCCGTGCGGTCGTTAAAATGCGCGACGAACGCGGCCAGGGCCCCCTCGACGTCTTCGGGATGGAGACGGGACATGAACGACTCCAGCGTATCGGGAAAATCGTTCTCGTCGGAAAAGCCCAGCATGTGGCGGAATTCCTGCGACCATATCCATATATTTACATCTTCAGCGCCTTGCTCCACCACCGGGGTCCGGGCCTCCATGCGCCACAGCGCGATGTGCATTGCCTCGCAGACCAGCTTGTAGTTGGTCGCGTTGTATTCGGCCGCGCGCGCCTGCTCGAGCATCTTAATTTGACTTTCGATCCTGCGCAGGACGATCGCGGGGGAAAAGGGCTTGATGATATAGTCCGCGGCCCCCAGCTGCAAGCCTTTTTCCTCGCTGCCGGCCGTATTGAGGCCGGTGACATAAATCACGGGAATCTCTTTCGTCTGTTCAGAGCTTTTCAGCGCGGCCAGCACGGCGTATCCGTCTATGTCGGGCATCACGATATCCAGCAGGATCACGTCAGGCAGGTGCATCTCCGCCGCTTGAACGGCCTGGCGTCCGCTTTTCACCGCGTAAACGGTATATTCGGAGCTCAGAATATGTGTGAGCGTCATAATGCTCGCGCTGTCGTCGTCCACAATGAGCACGCTGTATTTCTTCACGGCTTCCCCCATAGTCTTTCGCTCCCCTTCGTTTTCGCTTCCCGGCCGCCCGGCCGGATCATCCTTTTCGCATGACGCAGGTAAAGATAAACACCGTGCCCTTGCCGGGCTCTGATTCGACCCATATTTCGCCGCCCATCATTTCGACGATGTATTTGGAGATCGCAAGGCCCAGCCCGATGCCGCCGTATCTCCGGGTCAGGCTCCCGTCCGCCTGCTCAAGGGGGCTGAAAATATCCTGATGCTTCCCCTTCGAGATGCCGATGCCGTTGTCGGCGGTTTCGACCTGCAGGGTGACCGTCCCGGCGTCTTCCCGCAGCACGCAGGCCGAAAACCGGATTTCCCCGCCCGCCGGGGTGAATTTGACCGAATTCCCCAAAAGGTTGGAGATCACCTGCGCGAGGCGTTTTTCATCCCCGATGAGCGGCTCTGGAATCCGCGCGTCCAGATGGCAGGAGAACCCCTGCTGTTTTTCCTCCAGATCGCGGCGTATCTCCCGCAGTACGGCACGGAACATCTCCGGAAACGTAAAGACCGTATCGGCCGGCACAAAGGCCCCCGTGTTGCCGCCGGAAATATCGAGCAGATCGTTGAGCTGGGCCGATAAATGGCGGGCGGCCTTGCGGATTTCTTCCGCGCATTCCCTCGCCTTGCGCAAATCCCCCGCCGTGTCCACGAGCTGCGTCATGCCGATGATGGCGTTCATCGGCGTGAGCATCTCGTGGCTCATGCGGGACAGAAACTCTATTTTGGCGCGGTTGCTTTTCTCGGCCAGCTCGCTGTCAATGATCAGGCGCGTCTGCTCGAGGATGCGGATTTGGTTTTTCACCCTCAGCTTTACGATCGCGGAGCTGAAGGGCTTGGTGATATAGTCCGCCGCGCCCAGCAGCAGTCCCTTTTTCTCATCGTCGGCGTTGCTGAGACCCGTGACGAAAATCACGGGGATATTCTTTGTCGATTCCATGTCCTTCAACGCGGTGATCACATCGTACCCGTCCAGCCCCGGCATGATGATATCCAGCAAAATGACGTCGGGCACATACTTTCCCGCCGCCTTGATGGCGTTTTTGCCGTCTTTCACCACATAAACGGTATATTCAGGACTCAGTATATGCGTGAGCGCCATAATGTCCGAGCTGTCGTCGTCCACGACCAATACGCTGTATTTTCCCGTCTCATCCATGTTTTTCGCCTCACTCTTTCTTTTGCGCGGTGGTTGTCCATGTCCGCCGCGGTCCTGCCTCCGGCCGGGACAAGGCGAGAACACTCCAGTATTGATTATACCTGATCCCTCTGCAAAAATAAAGGTCTTTTTGAAAAACTTGTCTTCTCCTGTTTTGTTTCGGGCGGCAATGTGATATACTTTTCTGACACCATAACGACGCGGGCCTCTGTCCGGAACGGCGGGCCCGC
>WRLJ01000017.1 GCA_009777685.1 Oscillospiraceae bacterium
CGGCATTTCTTGGCCGGGTCCAGCTCGAACATTTCCAGCAGCCGCTCGCGCTTTTGCCGGTCGTGCTTCCCGCGCAGGCGCACAAACAGGTCGATGACCTCGCCGCCGGTCAGATTGGGCCAGAGGTTGACGTCGCCGGGGACATAGGCGATGCGCTTGTGAATGTCCACCGCGTCGCGCCAGGCGTCCAGGCCGAACACGCGGGCCTTGCCCTCCGTGGCTTGCAGAATGCCCAGCAGGACGCGGATGGTGGTGGTCTTGCCCGCGCCGTTCGGGCCGATGTAGCCGAATACCTCCCCGTTGGCGACCTGCAGGTCGATGCCGTCCAGCGCGGCGGCGCTGCCGAAGCGTTTTTTCAGTCCCGTGGTTTCCAGAGCGATGTTTGACATGCCGTTTCCTCCTTCAAATTAAAGATATTCTTCCCGATAGAGATGCCGTTTCAGCATATCCATACAACGGAAAAAGTCGCCCGTGAACGCGTCGACGTCCTCAAGGCCGGCGCTTCCCGTTTCCCGGATAAAGCCCTCGGAGGCCCAAATCAGGAACCGCAGAAGAAGCGCCGCGTCCACGCCCTCCCTGAACTTGCTCAAGGACACCTCATCCAGGGCCAGGCCGACGGAAAAGCCCTTTGCCATCTTCGTGAGCGTGCCGCTGATGTGCGCGACCTCCGGGTCCGTCTCCAGATACAGGGTTCTCAAAAAATCCAGCATCCCGGGGTGCTTTCGCAGCACGGACATTTTGATCTCGGACGCCATGCGGATGCGCTCGAAAAAGTCCGCGGTGTCCATGCCGGGGCTTTGTACGCCCGTCACCTCGCTGAGGATGCGGCGGCCGCACAAATCGGCCATGTACTCGTAGAGCCGCCGCTTGCAGCCGAACCAATAGAAAATCATGGCCTTGGACACTCCGGCCGCGGCGGCGATGTCGGCGATCGACGCTTTTTTGTACCCGCTGTGCCCGAACACCGCCAGCGCGGCGTTGACGACGCCCTCCCGTTTCTCGCCGGGCAGTGCTTCAAAGCTCTCAAGCATAAGGCATCCCTCCCTTTTGTACAAGCCGTTTGACCGAATCGGTTAATTGAATTGTACCATGTTTGACCGAATCGGTCAATAGGCGGAGAAAAATTTTTTTTCGGGAGAATGGTCCTTGCAATGACGGTCGTAGGGGACGCGGCCCTCCGCGTCCCGCAAAACATCCCCAACGCCCCCGGCGCGGGAAACGGCGGACGTTTTGGGAAACGGACGGACGCCATATATGGCGTCCCTACAGGGCATGAAACCCCGTAGGGGCGGCAATCTGCCGCCCGTGTTTGCCCATGCGCCGCGTTTGCCTGGGCCGCACACGCCGTAGGGCGCGACGCCCCCGGCGCGCCGTGGGGTTTTCCGTGCGCCCGCACATTCAACCATACCCGAAATCATCCATCCATCGGTAAACCACGAGCGGCAGATTGCCGCCCCTACGGCCGTCATTGCGGGCTTGCCCCGCAATCCCTTGGGGAATCGCGAATCTGGGGGATTGCGGGGCAAGCCCGCAATGACGAAAATGGGCCTCCCTCACCGCACAAACCATTCGTAGGGCGCGATGCCTACATCGCGCCGTATTTTCCCATGTCCGCGCAAAAAAAGCCCCCCAACTCCAAAAACTCCTCACCAAATGCGGCAGGGGTTGTCCCGCCGCGTTTTACAAACGGCTGGCGGAACACCGCACGGCAAGGGGTTTCGGGCGGGATGGGACTCCGTAAAGGTGTACCTTTATAGAGTTCTCCCTGTTTGTGGTCAGGGCAACCAGATTGTAACAAGTATAGCACCTTTGGGGGTAAATGGCAACACTTTTTTTCAAGGTGCTTCTCGCCGAACTATCGCTCTGTAAAGGTACACCTTTATAGAGTGGTCTGAAAGGATGGTTGATTCTACATGAAAAAGCGAATCCTATCCCTCGCACTGGCGGCAGCACTCATCCTCAGCATCGGCGTATTCGGCGCGGTAACGGCACAGGCGTTGGAAAAATCGGTTTTTGTAATGGAATGGGATGGACTCAAACTTGAAGTCTCAAATTATTATGGCGAGACAGACGAGTTTGAGATTCCGGGTATCGGCTTGAACACGCTGTCGGTCTACTTGCTTGAAAGCGAAAATGAATGGGTAGAATCTACTATGACCTTCCCCGAATATTTCCTAGACGAGAAAATTGTTTCTTGGACATGGAATGAATGGTCCATGTTTGAAGTCGGATGGCAAGAAGGAAATCCTCTTTTTGGAACAGAGTTAACCGCCACTCGTTATTCTTCGAGGGGTGTCCGTTATCAGAGTCACAAATTTGAATTTGAAACAGAGCGCGATGATTGGGTTATTGAAGCATCGTATTGGACATGCTACATCGCGTTAACGCCCAGTATGGCGGACGAATATTTGAATAAAGGCACATTCTCGTACTACTATGATGATGGTCCCGATGAAACTGGCGGCTGGTTTCCTCACGAGGTTGACATTGAAATCCCCGGTTTGCGTGAGATTATCCTAGCCGCAAGGGGCGGCACAGCGCCCATCGCCACGCCGTATCCGAACGTAGGCGTCACGCTGGACGGAGTGAAAATTCCTGTCGCGGTATTCGGGATCAACGGCAACATCTACCTAAAGTTGCGGGACCTCGCCGTCGCTCTGGACGTTCACGCCGAATGGGACGCTTCCGTCCCCGCCGTCCGTCTGGACAGCACCCGTCCCACCAATCTCACCCCATCGGCGGACCCTCTGCCGACTGACGATGTACCTGCCGCATCACGCCCCGACGTCAAGGTCTTCCTGAACGGCACGGAGATCAATGCCGCGGTGTTTGGCATTGACGGCAGCACGATTCTGGGTTTGGGTGATATTGCCCGCGCTTTGGACCTGAACCCCAACTGGGACGGGGAGACGTCTACGGCGGTGCTGACGCGGGCAGGTTCGTAGGGCGCGATGACCTCGGCGCGCCGGGGTTGCCGGTTTTGCATGTTGGGGAACATTCCACAACACACCATTTGCCCATTACACAACGCGCCGGGGAACCATTTCCCCAGGCGTGTGGGTCGGGGACATTTTGCGGGACGCCGAGGTCTGCGTCCCCTACGGGGTTTTGTGCCCTGCCGTGCGTAGGGCGCGATGCCCACATCGCGCCGTGGTTTCCCGTTTTGCGCGGCGGGGCTGAACGGTTGTATCCTGTAGAACGGCGGATTTCGATTTTGTCTGAAATCCGCCGTTTTTGTATTTGACTTTCATGCCGGGTATGTTATAAAATGAGATTCAACAATAATAAGGAGGACGCGCTTTATGACCTTTTGGGACAAAAACGAGCTTCGGGACCCCAAAGTAGGGGCCGGAAAAACTGTCGTGCTGGGGCTGCAGCATACCTTCACCATGTTCGGCGCAACGATTCTGGTTCCTCTCCTCACCGGACTGGATATCTCGGTGGCCCTGTTCATGGCGGGCGCGGGAACCCTGCTGTTCCATCTCTTCACAAGGGGCGGCGTGCCCATCTTCCTCGGATCGTCCTTCGCGTTCATCGGCGCGATCATCGGCGCCGGCGCGGCGTACGGCCTGGAATACGCCCTCGGCGGCATCTTCGTGGCGGGACTGATTTATCTGCTGATGGCGGCGCTGGTCTATTTCCTCGGCGCGGAAAAAATCCTCAGCTTTTTCCCGCCCATCGTCACAGGCCCCGTGATCATGGTCATCGGCCTGGGCCTGGCTCCCGTCGCCATTGACATGGCCAGCACGAACGGCGGCGGTGAGATCACCGGCACCGCGTGGCTTTTGGCCCTGATGAGCTTTATCGTCGTCGTCATCGTCAGCGTATTCTTCAAAGGATTTTCCAAGACCCTTCCCGTTTTGATCAGTCTGGCCTTCAGCTATGTCATCGCCGCCCTTCTCACCGTAACGGGCGTGGCGGAGTTGATAGACTTCACCCCCATCAGAGAGGCCGCCTGGTTCGGCCTTCCGCAGTTTGTTATGGCGAAGTTTGATCTCGGCGCCATCCTCCTGGTCGCTCCGGTCGCTATATGCACCATGGTCGAGCATATCGGCGACGTCATGGCGGTGGGCGCGATTACCAACCGCGATTTTGTCAAAAAGCCGGGCCTGCACCGCACCCTGCTCGGCGACGGCCTGGCCACCAGCCTTTCGGCGATGTTCGGCGGCCCCGCCAACACCACCTATTCCGAGAACACCGGCGTTTTGGCCCTGACCCGCCAGTTCAACCCGACCATCATGCGCATCGCGGCGGGCTTCGCCATCGTCCTCAGCCTCGTGCCCAAGCTGGGCGCGTTTATCAACACCATCCCCGTGGCCATCGTCGGCGGTATCTCCATCGTCCTGTTCGGGATGATCGCCTCGGTCGGCGCGCGCACGCTGGTGGAAAACAAGGTGGACTTCCAATCGGCGCGCAACCTGATCATCGCGGCGGTCATTCTGGTGCTGGGCATCGGCGGCGCGGCGGTGCCGTTCTCCGTCGGCTCGGTCGATTTCAACATACACGGCATGGCGCTGGCCGCCATTGTCGGTATCCTGCTCAACCAAATCCTCCCGGGCAAACCGGAATACACAAAATAAAATAAGGAGGCCGCCCCATGCCGCTTACCTTACTCACCCATCCGCTCATCCAGCACAAGCTGACCATCCTGCGCGACAAGAACACCGGCGTCAAGGAGTTCCGCGAGATCGTGAGCGAAATCGCCATGCTGATGTGCTATGAGGCCACGCGCGGCCTGCCGCTGGAGGAGGTCGAGGTCATCACGCCCGTCGCGCCGGCGCGCAGCAAGACCGTTGCCGGAAAGAAGCTGGCTCTTGTCCCTGTCCTGCGCGCGGGCCTGGGCATGGTGGAGGGGATGATTAACCTTGTCCCGTCCGCCAAGGTGGCGCACATCGGCCTGTACCGCGACCCTGAAACTCTCCAGCCGGTGGAGTATTACTGCAAGCTGCCGCCCGATATCATGGAGCGCGACTGCTTTGTCCTGGACCCCATGCTGGCGACCGGCGGCACGGCCGCCGCCGCGGTGCAGTACCTGAAAGAGGCGGGGGCGCGTTCCATCAAGCTGCTGTGCATCCTCGCGGCGCCGCCGGGCGTGGACAAGCTCGGATACGAGCATCCCGACGTCGAGGTCATCACCTGCGCCGTTGACGGGCATCTCAACGAACACGGATACATCGTCCCCGGGCTGGGTGACGCGGGGGACAGGATATTCGGGACAAAATAAACGGGCGGCCAGGAGGTATCCCATGAAAAGGCGCTTGAACCGGAGGCTTATACCGGCGGGGGTGTGCGCGCTGCTGGCGCTGTGCTTCCTGACCGGCTGCTTCGGTTCTGGGAAATCACGCATTGGAGGCCGGGAGGAATACGGCCTGCTCTCCGACGGCGTGCTGCACGTCGCCCACGCGGTCTACCCGCCCTTTGTGCAATGGAAAGACGAGGAAGAGACGGAACTGACGGGCTTTGACGTCGATTTGGCCGCCGCCCTGGCCGAGGCCCTGGGCGTAGAGGTCCGGGTTACCCCGGTTGCGCGGGACGAGCTTTTCGACGGTCTGGATGCCGATCAGTACGATTGTGTACTCTCTGCCGTGGCCGTCCATGAGGAGCGGGCCGCGCGCGTGGATTTCAGCGCGCCGTACTATGAATACCGGCAGGTCATCGTAATCCGGAGCGGCGCCTACCCCGTCGGCGGCCCGGAGGATCTGGACGGCCTGACGGTGGGCTATATGGAAGGCTCGTCTGAATCCGAGGATATCCTGAGCGGCTTGTCCTGCACCACCGTCCAATACGGGCCGATATACGACGGTCTGGACGATTTGCGGCTGGGCCGCCTCGACGCCGTTGTATGCGCCGGCGCTCTGGCGGACGGGTATATGAGACGAAGGCCGAACGTGCTGGAAATCGCGTGGACCCGTCCCGCCGAGGAGGGCGGCGGACCCGAGCAGATTGCCGTCGCCGTCAAGCGGGGCAATACCAAGCTGGTGACCGCCGTCAACGACGCGCTGAGGCAGCTGTGGGAAGCGGAAACCCTCCCTGACATCCGCAGGAGATGGCTGGGGCGTTAAGTTACCCGCTGACAAACAAGGGGCAGAAGAGGGAGATTCACTCCCGCTTCTGCCCTTGCTCTGTCCGCTGTCTATGTATTTCCGCCTCGATCATCGGCCCGGGGTCTTTCCAGCCGGGCGGCTTGACGACCTTCCCGTCCTCCGCGCGCGTATGAACCGTGCCGTCGGGCCAGCGCTTTCGCATGTTGGCCTCATGCACGATTTCAAACAGCCGCGCGGGGCGCACGCCCATCTCCACCATCGTCCCCAGCGCAAAGTACATCAGGTCGATCATCGCGTCGGCCTGCTCCTCCACCGTCCCGGCCTCCTCCAGCTCCGCGACCTCCTCGCGCAGCCAGCCCGCGCGTTCGGCGACGCGCTCCGGCGTCAGCAGATGCGGCGCGTCCTCCCGCGGCGAGCCGAACGCCCGATGAAACTCCGCCACGGCCTCCCAGCATCGATCCATGATTCCATCCCCCGTTCCCGAATGCTTTGTCCCGTTAACAAACCCCCGTTGCCGGGGGTTTGCCCGTTATTTTCTCTTGACGCCTTGCGATATCTCGCTCAGCGCCTTGGCGGCCTCCATGTCAAAGGCGTGGTTTTTGGCCATGTCGCCCAGACTCAGCATCCCCACGACCCTGCCGCCGCCATCCACGACCGGCAGGCGGCGAATCTGGGAGCCGGCCATCTTCCGCGTCGCCTCGCGCGCGTCGTCGGTGGGCGAGACAGACTGCACGCCGCGGCTCATCACCTCGCGGATTTTGGTCGTCTGCGGGTCGGTCTCCGCCGCCACGCAGCGCAGAACGATGTCGCGGTCCGTGACGATGCCGCGCAGACGCCCGTCCTGCCCGCACACGGGCACGGAGCCGATGTTATGGCGGTGCATCAGCCGCGCCGTCAGCGAGCAGGTCTCGTCCGGCGAGACGCTCACCACATGGGAATTCATCAGGTCGGATACCAGCATCCGGAGCATACCCCCTTGTCAGGGGTAT
Organism: Oscillospiraceae bacterium; assembly: GCA_009777685.1. Lineage (GTDB taxonomy): Bacteria > Bacillota > Clostridia > Oscillospirales > UBA929 > WRLJ01. Next base: position 7,034 of record WRLJ01000017.1, read on the forward strand.
TGTACCCGTTTCAGGGCCGGCCTATACCGCAGGCGCGCTGTGTCAAGCGTCAATGCCGCAAGTGAATTGCGTCATTGGACGCTCTTCTGCCGCAGGCGCTACCAGCGGTTTCCTCCCCCGTTTTTATACGGGCGGCGGTCCTCGCGCTCCCCGCGCTCCCCGCCGGGCACGGAAATCACGACGCGGCGGTTGGGGTCCGCGCCCACGGAATGCGTGGACACGCCCGGATAATCCTGAAGCGCGGTATGGACGACGTGGCGCGCATAGCTGTTCATCGGTTCCAGCACGACATTGCGGCGGTAGCGCACGGCCCGCGCCGCGTTGTTTTTGGCCATTTCCACCAGGGAAGCCTCACGCCGGACGCGGTAGCCGCCCACGTCCAGAGTCACGCGCACGGAGGACTCCTCGCCGCGGTTGGCGACGCTGCCCGTCAGGTGCTGGAGGGCGTCCAGGGTCTCGCCGCGGCGCCCGATCAGCAGACCCGCCTTCGGGCCGTCCAGGGTATACTCCAGATGACCTTCCTCCGTCACGTGCAGGGAGACGGCGGAGGGGGCGTCCATGCGCTCGAGCATCCCCTCCAGAAACGCTGTGGCGCGCGCGTCACGCGGGCCCTGCGGAACGGCGGGCGCGGGGGGCGCGGCGCTGCCGGAGGCCGGCGGCGCCTGTTCGGCCGGTTTGGGTTTTTTGACCGGTCCGGCGGCGGGCGCGGGAGACGCGGCGGGGGCTTGGCCGTCCTCGCCCTCATAGCTTACGCGCACGCGCGCGCTTGTGCCGCCCAGCCCCAGAAAACCGGCCTTCGGCTTTTCCAGAACCTCTACGCTGACCGAATCGCGGTCCAGCCCCAGCTTGTCCAGCGCGTGTTGGATGGCCTCGTCGATCGTCCTTCCGGCGGCCTCATGGAATTTTTCCATTTGAATGATCCGTCCTTTCGGTCACTTTACTCTTCCGCGGGTCCTTCCGGCTTTTCCGATTCCTTCGGTTTCGGGCCGTGCTTCAGGCGGTACTGCTTCTTTTTGGAGGTGTTTTTGTTGGTCGTCTCGCCCTGCTCCAGGCGCCGCAGGCGTTCCTCCTCGCGCATCTTGTCCTCGGCGGCCTTGCGGCGTTCAGCCAGCTCCGCCTTGCGGGCGTCCTCGGCGTCGAACTTCTTTTTGTAATGCCGGGTCAGCACATATTCCTGCACGATCTGGAAGATGTTGTTGGCCGTCCAGTACACGCTCATGGCGGCGGGCGTCGTAAAACCGATCCACAGCGAGAACAGCGGCATCATCAGGAACAGGCCCTTCATCATGCCGGTTTGCTGCTGCTGGGTTCCGTTGATTTTCTGCGACAGCATGGACGAGAGCAGGGCCGTGGCGCACGACAGCAGCGGCAGAAGGATCAGCCAGTTCCAGTGCCATCCGCCTTCCCACGGCACAACGGGGAACGGCGCGAGGCTCAGGCCGGGGAACAGGTCGAAGTTCAGCCGGATGAGCTTGTCCGCGATCTCGGAGGGCAGTTGGGTCTGGAGCCAGTCGAACTGCTCATAGACCTTCTGCGCCAGCTCCATCTGGACATAAAACTGGTTGGTGCTTGTAACCGGTATGATCTCCTGCAGCGTCTGGATATCCGTTTCGGTGAGCTTCATTAGGTTGGTCAGCGGCAGGCGCACGACGGAAAACAGGGCGAAGAAAATCGGAAGCGGTAGTAGCGACCACAGGCATCCGCTCATCGGAGAAACGCCCTCCGCCTGATACAGCTCCATCAGCTTCTGGTTGTATACCGTTTTGTCCTTGCCGTACATTTTCTCCAGTTCCTTCTGCTTGGGGGCCAGCCGCGTTTGGCGCATCATGCCCTGTTTGCCGCGCGCGCTGAAATACAGCAGGAGGATTTTGGAGGTCAATCCCAGCAGAATGATCGCCACGCCATAGTTGTGGACCAGGTTGTACAGCAGCAGCAGCAGCTGTGACAACGGATTGACGATCAGCATATCCCAGATGTTCAATGCACTAAACCACCCTTACATTTATTACGGTACCGGGTCATACCCGCCCTTGCGGAACGGGTGGCATCTCAGAAACCGCCGGAGGGAGAGCCAGCCGCCTTTCAGCGGGCCGTGCCGTTCCACCGCCTCCAGCGCATAGGCCGAGCAGGTGGGAGCAAAGCGGCAGGACGGCGGCGACAGCGGCGAAATATATCTGCGATACAGCCGGATCAGGCGAAGCAGAAACCGTTTCACGGGTTTCTGGCGGCGTCCGGCCCTGGCGGGCGGAGCGCCCCGGACGGTTTGGGATGCGGGCGGCGTTCCCGGTACGGCCCGCGGGCGGGGGCCGGAGCCGGCTGGCCGGCCAGCAAGCCGAGACCGGCGCAAACGCCGAGCAGATCCTGCCGGAGGTCCGGAAACCCGGCGGTCAGGGCGCGCGCGCGCGCGACGATGACGATATCGCAGCCCGCGCGGAGCTTGTCCTCTTCAAGGCGGTAGGCCTCCCGCAGGCGGCGGCGGATGCGGTTGCGCTTGACCGCGCCGCCGAGCTTGGAGCTGACGGTCAGGCCCAGGCGGGTGACGCCGGCGCGGTTGGGCCGCGTGTATACAGCCAAATATACGCCCGCAGAGCTTTTGCCGCGGGCGTACAGCGCGCGAAATTCATGGTTGCGTTTAAGCGAAACCGTGCGGCGCATAAACGCCCTTACGCGGACAGGACCTTGCGGCCTTTGGCGCGGCGGCGGGACAGGACCTTGCGGCCGCTGCGGGACGACATGCGCTTGCGGAAGCCGTGTTCCTTGGAGCGCTGGCGTTTTTTCGGCTGGTAGGTACGAATCACTGCGGTTCTCTCCTTACCGGTTTAAGAATCCTGACGGCACATTCCGCCAGACTAAGCTATTATATACACGCCGCCCGCGCGTGTCAAGGAAAAATTGCAAACGCAGGGAAAGAGGGCATGTTCTATCCCTGATCCCGTCCGTAGGGGACGCGGCCCTCCGCGTCCCGCAAAATGTCCCCGACCCACACGCGCGGGGAACCACGGCGCGCCCGGACACGGCACGCCGTGTCCCTACGGCGGAATGATTTGGCTGGCCGACGAAAAATCTATTCCGTCAATCATCAGGGCATATAAATCGGCAAACCCCGGCGCGCCGGGGGCGTCGCGCCCTACGAACCTGCCCGTGTCAGCACGGCTGTTCCGTTCTCCCAGCTGGGATTCAGGTTCAGGGCGCGGGCGACGTCGCCCAGGCCGAGGATGGTGCTGCCGTCTATGCCGTAGACGTTGACGGGGATTTCCGTGCCATCCAGATATACCTTGATGTTGGGATACAGCGTAGCCTCTACCGGCTCTGTGGGCAGCGTGCCGGGGGTAGACGATCCGGCGGGCTGGCTGGTATCCAGCTGCACGGCCCCATCCCAGTAGGCGTAAATCCCCACGGCGATGGCCAGGTCGGACAGCCGCAGGTAGATGTTGCCGTTAATCCCGTAGACTTGCACCGGAACCTTCTCCCCGTCCAGCGTCACCCCTACGTTCGGGTACGGCATGGCTTGTGTGCCGGAGGTCGGCGGCGGTGTGGGTTCGGGGGTTCCTTCCCATGTGTCTATGTACACGCGCGTAACCTTCGCGGCGTCCGCTCCATTCCCGCCCGTTCTGAAGCCGATACTCCTCAGGTTCAGTCCGCGGATATCCAGAATAATCTTTCCGCTCTCCTCGGCAACCCGGCTATGGCCTTTCGGGAAGCCCTCCCAACCCGTCGAGCTTTGGGTTTCAAATTGGAACCAGCTGAGACTTCCGCTGATCTCCACGACCACCTTCTCCGCCGCCGCGAATTCCCTCGCGGGAACGGTAAACCAGGTCGGTTCATCCGGCAGGATTTTTTCTTGGATGATATAGGGAAACGCGGGCGCCGGGGGCGTTACGTCCGGCCCCGGCGTTTTGCCGTATGCCGCTAAATAGGTTTCCAGCAAAGACTTGTGAATCCATTCGCCTGTAAGGCGGTCAATCAGCTGCGCTTCTCGATAAGGCGCTCCGGTGCCAGCGGTAAAGTAAAAGGACGGGACGCCCATTTCAGCTAATTCTCCAAAGTGTTGTTTCGCATATTCTACCCGATTTAGCGCCGCGGAGGGATTTCTTGTGAGTTCACCCGGCTGGTCTTCTTTATTCACAAAGCCTATGCCCTTGTCAAGCCATGCCTGAATATAAGGCATTTTTTGCTCATTGATAAATGCGTCATACCCAAAAGTGCCCAGCATGATATAGGGGTCGTTGGGTACTTCTATATAGGGAAGCGCAGTGGGGTCCGCCCCCGGAACGCAAAACACGACAACGCGCTTATCGTTGTAGCCGCCGCTCTTGCGGATGGTTTCCAGCGCGTCAAAGTTCAGCTTGTTGACGGTGTCGCATAAGGCTTGACTTACCCCCCAGTTCCCGTTCGCGTCAGGCATTGAAATCCAATTGTGCGACTTCTCCGGCCACAAGGTGCCGGCGTCATAACACTCCTGCAGATTGGGCTCGTTCATAATCTCGAAAAGTAAACTTTCGGGATAATCCTTAAAGCGTTCGGCGACCTGCGCCCAAATGGCGTTCAGGCGCTCTTTGGCGTCCTCGTATCTGCCGTCTCGGATATACCAATACAGCTCTTCCTCGTGGTGGGAGTTGATGAGGACATTCATGCCGTATTCTAAACACCAGTCGGCGATTTCCTGTATGCGGTCGAGCCATGCCTTGCTGATTTTCAGGTCTTTGTCCATGTGCTCGCCCCAGGTTACGCACATGCGATAGCTGTCAAAGCCTTTCTGCGCGGCGGCTTGAATGTGCCACTTTTCGATTTTCGGCTGACCCCAGGCGCCTTCGGTGTCGGTCGGATAATAACGCTCATCAAAACGCGGATAGTCGCGCCCCAGGGTTGAGCCTGTTTCCGCGTACCATTCCTCCCACGGTTCGGTATGCCAGGACCACGGGCGCGCCTCGGTGGTGTTGGCAAAGGTGATGCCCGCGCCGAGCTTCTCCATCATCTCCCAGCCGGTAACCGGCGTAAACGCCGCCGCGCTGGCGGGGACGGTCGCGGGGAGGAGCGCCATCAGCAGCGCCAGCGTCAGCGCGAGGGATAACATGCGTTTTTTCATGGGGATCGTCTCCTTTTTTTATTTTTGTTTCCCGGTTTGGCCGTCCCGGGGGACGGGTTGCCGCCCCCCGGACGAATCCTCGCCGGGAACAAAAAGCGGCGCAGAGAGATTCTCCCAACGCCGCGTTATCGTCAAAGCACAACAACCCCCTTGCCCGAACCCGGGAAAGCGATTATAATGAGGGTGGCGCAGTGAAACGCTGTTGTGTGGGATGGATCCTTCATCCTGCATAGGCCGGGGGAGTGTTGAAGCCACTTTCCCGGCTGCCACTATTTTGTTCCCGTGGATATTATAGCGGGAATTTTGACAAAAAGCAAGGAAATTTTTATCCGGGGGAGACGGCAGAGTTTCTGACGCAAGACGCGGGGCGGGGGTCTGGCCCCCGCCCCGCGGAACGCTTTCTGTTATTTCGCCGCCGGTCTGGACACCAGCGCCGCCAGCAGCGACAGCACGATCGCGGCCTCGACGCCGGCGGCCGTGCCCGCGATGGGTCCGGCGATCGCACCCAGCAGCCCGTCCTCCCGGACGGCCAGCCTGGCGCCCTCCGCCAGCGCGTGCCCAAAGCCGGTCAGCGGGACCATCGCGCCCGCGCCCGCCCACGTCACCAGCGGCTCATACACACCCAGCGCGCTCAGCAGAACGCCCGCCACCACATATCCCGTCAGGATGCGCGCCGGCGTCAGGCGCGTCCTGTCGATCAAAATCTGCCCCGCCGCGCACAACAGGCCGCCGACCAAAAAGGCTTTCAGAAAAATCACCGGACCCTCACCCGCCTCATCTTTCTCAATTTTCCGCTTTAGCGGCCAGCCGCACCGCGTGCGCCACCGCCGGGATCGAGTCGCCCTGGGCGGCGGAGACGGGGCTGTGCAGCGCGCCGGTCCCGCAGAACAGCGCCGTGTTCCACGTCCCCTTGCGCATTTCCCGCAGAATATGCCCGCACAGCACGACCGCCGAGCAGCCGCATCCGCTGCCGCCCGCGTGGACGTCCTGCGTCCGGCCGTCGAAGATCATCATGCCGCAGTCGTTGTAACGCCCGGCCAGATGTATGCCGTCGCCCATAAATAGGTCGCGCACGATCTGCGCCCCCACGGCGCCGAGGTCGCCCGTCACAATCAAGTCATGCGCCTCCGGCCCCAGCCCGGTCTCGGCGAAAAACGCGGAGAGCGTGTCATAGGCGGCCGGGGTAGATGTCAATATAGGACCATGAAAAAAGTTGTGTAGATAGTTATCTCAAAATAAATATGCTCAAAATATATTTATCTTGACATAACTATTGTCATGCGGGTATAATATCCCCGGAAGGGAGTGACGGCAGTATGCGAAGGAAGATTGAAGAACGCCTGCTGGAATGGAAGAACCGCACGGCAGACAGGATGCCGCTGTTGCTGTACGGTGCGCGGCAGGTGGGCAAGACCTACATTCTCAATGAGTTTGGCGACAAGTATTACAAGAACACGGTGTATGTCAATTTAGAAACGAATCTGTCCGTCTCCCGCTACTTCGACGACGATATCAGCCCGGAGCGCTTAGTTCGCTTCCTAGAGACGGCGGTGAATGATACCATCATCCCCGGCGATACGCTCATCATCTTTGACGAAATCCAATCCTGTGAGCGGGCGCTGACTTCGCTGAAATATTTTTGCGAAACCGCGCCGGAGTATCATGTGGCGGCGGCGGGCAGCCTACTCGGGGTCGCCGTCAACCGGGAGCGGTACTCGTTCCCGGTTGGCAAGGTGGAAAGCATTACACTATATCCGCTAGACTTTGAAGAGTTTTTATGGGCTGTCGGGGAGGAGCGGCTGGCAAGGGAGATTCGCGCCTGTTATCACGGCATGACGCCGATGCCGGACGCGCTTCATCAAAAGGCGGTGGAGCTGTACCGCTGTTACCTCATCGTGGGGGGGATGCCGGCCTGCGCGGCGTCTTTTGCCCAAAACGGAAAAACGGTGCTGATTCCCACCATACAGAACGAGATTGTCAGCAACTATGTAGCGGATATGGCCAAGTACGCCAAAACGGAAGAAACGGTCAAAATCCGCGCCTGCTACGATTCCGTGCCCGCCCAGCTAGCCAAGGAAAAT